>CAXTMA010000007.1:0-1325 GCA_964245015.1 uncultured Beijerinckiaceae bacterium
GCCCTCGACGCCGCCGTGCAACGGGCGGCCGGCGCAGCCCGGCGCACGGCCGAAGCCCGCGACCTCGCGGCGACGCTGGACGCCTGGCTCGCGCTCGACCCGACCGACAAGGTTTGAGGCACAACGAACCACGCCGCCGCATGTCCTCTCCCTCCTCCCGCGCAGGAGGAAGCGTCCGCCCGGCCATCGGGGCAAGGCCCATGTTCTCCCGTGCCGTCAGCGCGCCGCAAGGCTGGGACGCCAAAGTCCGGGCGACCCACCGCCTGGGAGAGCCGGCATGGCGATCCAGCCACCCTCCGACATCCTGCTCGATGTCGCCAACGCCGCCGATCCCGCCACCGTGCGCGCGGCCACCGTCCGTCTCGCCGCGCTGGCCGCCGATCCCGGTGCCGCCGACGCCGGCTTCTCCGAGGCTCTGAGCCGGGCCGGACGCGCCCAGCCCGGCGCCGCGCCCGCCGTCCCGGATGCATCGCGGCTGCCGTCGCCGGTTGGCGGCGTGCACCGCAATGCCGCCGTGGGGGGCGCCGACGCCTACCGCAAGTTCGAGGCGGTGCTGCTGCAATCCTTCGTGGAAACCATGCTGCCCAAGGACAGCGAGCTGTTCGGCGACAAGGAGTCGGCCGGCGTCTACCGGTCGATGATGGCCGAGCAGCTGGCCAACCAGATCGCCAATGCCGGCGGCATCGGTCTGGCCAAGTCGCTGCAGAACAAGTCGCCGCAGGCCGCGCCTCCCGCAGCCGCGCCGGGCGGCGGGCAAACGGGCGGGCAAGTCGGTCCGGCCCTGGCCGGGCCGGTCACATCTTAGCCGCAGGTCGGCGCAGCGGAGGTTGAAGACAGCATGGGTCGAACGATGGAAGCCCCGGCACTGTGGGGCGATCGCGGCTTCGTGTCGCCGGAAACCTACGACGCGCTCGTCGCCCTGCTGTCGCGCATCGAGGCGGTCATCGACGCGGAAACGGCGATGCTGCGCCTGCACAGCCATGCCGGCCTGCCCGAGTTCACCCGCCAGAAGCGCCAGGGCCTGCTCGAACTCAACCGCCTGATGAAGGCGATGGCCAACACGGTCCCGAGCCAGGACCTGATCGCCAAGCTCGCCGCCTTCCGGGCCAAGCTCGCCGCCAACGACGGCGCCCTGCAGGTCGAGCTTCGCGCCGCCCAGGAGGTCAGCGCCACCATCGTGCGGACCCTGCGCGAGTTCGAGTCCGACGGCACCTATTCGCGGGCCCACGGCCGGGCGGACTTCGGCCGCGCGGACGGCGGACTTGGCGGCGGGTTTGGCGGCGGGTACGGCTGGGAATGAAGACCTTTCTCGTCGGCCTCTGGGT
>CAXTMA010000007.1:1335-37683 GCA_964245015.1 uncultured Beijerinckiaceae bacterium
CTCTGGGTCCTTGCCGTATCGCTGGGCACGAGCTTCGCCGTGGCCACGATGGGCGGCGGCGGCAAGGCGGCTCCCGCCGCCACGGAGAAGCCGGCGCTGACGCTGGAAAAAACCCGCGTCCTCAACGTGCCGATCATCGCCGGGGGGGCGGTGCGCGGCTTCATCGTGGCGCAGTTCAACTACACGGTGGATGCGACGGTGGCGAAGACCCTGCCGGTCTCGCCCGAGGCGTTCCTGCTCGATGAGGCGTTCCGCGCCATCTACACGGACGACCACCTCGATTTCCTCCACCTCGACAAATACGACGTGAACGGGCTCATCGCCCGCCTCGTCGCCTCAACCAACCACCGGCTCGGCGCCAACCTCGTCCACGACGTGCTGATCCAAGACTTCACGTTCATTTCCAAGGAGGAGAACGACCGATGAGCCGCGACTTCGACGCCCTGGAGACCGGCCGCCTGACCTGGGTCGGCTTGAGCGTGGCGGCGATCGGCTGGGCGCTGCTGCTCGCCGTGACGGCGATGGCGGATGCCGTCGCGCTCAGGCTCGCGCCAAGCTCGCCCACCCTGCACGCCGACCTCCACGCCGCCCTGCACGCCGATCTGATCGGCATCGCCAAGTGCCTGATCGGCAGCGGCTTCGCCCTCGCCCTGATCGGCACCCTGCAGGCCGGGTTCGGCGCCCTCAACCGCTTCTTCGGCGCGGTGCTCACCCGCTCCAGCCAGCGCGTTGTGGAGCCGCAGCCGGCCCCCTTCGACGCGGGGCTCGCCGGCCTCAATGCTGCCGGCGGCGCCATGGACAAGGCCGCCCGCCAGCGCCGGCCCTACCGCACCTTTGCCGACGGCTCGGTGGAGGTCGAGACCATTCTCGGGACTCGCCGCTTCGACACGATGAGCGACGCCCGCGAGTTCATCTGAGGGCCCGTCGCCGGCCGTTCCATTGCTGCAAACCATTCACAAGGTCATGCGCCCGGCATGATCTACCCGCAGCATCGCCGCCGTTCCATACTCCGCGCGGGCCGCAGGCATGCCTCGGTCTGGCCAGGGAGTTGTGAACGATGCGGATGAACAAGCTCGGCCGAACCGGCGTCTTCGTGTCCGAGATATGCCTGGGCACCATGACCTTCGGTGGAACCGGCATCTTCGGCAAGATGGGGACGCTGGACCAGGGCGACGCCGACCGCTTCCTCGCCCGCGCGGTCGAGGCCGGCATCAACATGATCGACACCGCCGACGCTTATTCCGCCGGCCTGTCGGAGGAGATCACCGGCCGAGCCCTGCGCAACCTGCGGATCCCGCGCGGCGAGATCCTGGTCGCCACCAAGGGGTACTCGCCGACCGGCCCGAGCCCCAACCGGGGCGGCAATTCGCGCCTGCACATCCTGGAAGCGGCGAAGGCCAGCCTGAAGCGCCTCGGGCTCGACCACATCGACCTTTACCAGCTCCACGGCTTCGACGCGCAGACGCCGATCGAGGAAAGCCTGCGCGCACTCGATACGCTGGTGCAGCACGGTCACGTCCGTTACGTCGGCGTCTCGAACTGGGCGGCGTGGCAGATCGCGAAGGCGCTGGGCCTCGCCGAGCGGCTGGGGCTCGCCGCGCCGGTCAGCTGCCAAGCCTACTACAGCATCGCCGGGCGCGACCTCGAACGCGAGCTGGCGCCGATGCTCGCGAGCGAGGGCCTCGGCCTGATGGTGTGGAGCCCGCTCGCCGGCGGCCTGCTCAGCGGCAAGATCGGGCGATCGAAGGCCCCCGCCGACGGCGCGGATGGCGTCCATCGCCGCGCCGCCATCCCGTTCCCGCCGGTCGACGAGGCCCGCGCGTTTGCTTGCATCGACGCGATGCGGCCGATGGCGGAAGCGCGGGGCGTGTCCGTCGCCCAGATCGCCCTCGCCTGGCTGCTGCACAGGAGGGTCGTCAGCACCGTGATCGTCGGGGCCCGGCGCCTGGAGCAGCTCGACGACAACATCGCCGCAGCGAGGGTGGAACTGAGCGAGGCCGACCTCGACGCACTGGACGGAGCGAGCCGCCTGCCGAACGAATACCCCGGCTGGATGCTGGATGTCATGACCATCGGCGCGCGCAAGGCGGCCCGCGAATCGGGGCGGGCCAACGCGCGCTGACGCGGCCTGCGGGAGGCTCGCGGCGCACTCGTTGCGCATCTGCGTGACCCGCTCGGCTCCCCCGAAGGTCACAATAATGTCCGCGGCGAAGCGGACGAAGGAAGACCCGTGGTCACGCGCACGAAGGATGGGTCTGATGACCGAGCTGGCGACGACCGGGGATTTCCCCCTTGGCCGAGAAGGTTCGTCGCGGCCGGGGGCGCCGGACGTCGCCGCCGACTGGCACTGGCCGGCGCCTACAACAGGCTGCAGCCCGATCCGGACGCCGAGGCGGCCCAATAAGGGTCGCGCAGCTTGCGCTTGAACACCTTGCCCGAGTCCTCGACCGGCAGCTCGGCGACGATCTCGATCCGCTTGGGGATCTTGAAGCGGCTGAGCCGGCCCGACAGCCCCGAGCGGATCGATTCCGGCCGCAGCGCCGCCCCCTCGCGTGGCACGACGTAGGCGCACACGGCCTCGCCGAACTCGGCGTCGGGAATGCCGAACACCGCGCACTGGGCCACGCCGTCGAGCGCCAGCAACCCGGCCTCGATCTCCGCCGGGTAGATGTTGACGCCGCCGGAGATGATGGTGTCGCGGCGCCGGTCGCAAAGGAAAAGGAACCCCTCCTCGTCGAGGAAGCCGATGTCGCCCACCGTGACGAAGTCGCCGAGGCTGATGGCGGCGCGCTGGCCGTCGAGGCCGAGGTAGCCGAACCCCGACGCCACCGCCGACCGGACGAAGACGTCGCCGGCAACTCCGGCGGGCTGGTCGCGGCCCCGCTCGTCGACGATGCGCAGGCTCACGCCCGGCAGCGCCCGGCCGACCGTGCCCGGCTTGCGCAGCGCGTCAGCCGGATCAAGCCCGGTGGCGAGGCCGGTCTCGGTGGAGCCGTAGTATTCGTGGATGACCGGCCCCCACCACTCGATCATCGCCCGCTTGGCGGCGACCGGGCACGGCGCGGCGCCGTGCACCACGAAGCGCAGCGAAGACACGTCGTAGCGCGCCTTCACCGGATCGGGCAGCTGCAGCAGCCGGAAGAACATCGTCGGCACGATGTGCATGTGGCTGATGCGGTGGCGCTCGATCAGCGCCAGCATTCCTTCGGCCTCGAAGCGGGGCTGCAGCACGATCCGAGCCCCGTCGGCGAGCGAGGCGAGGCCGTAGGTGTTGGGGGCGGAATGGTACATCGGCCCGTTCATCAGCACCGTCTTGGGGGCGCCGTCGCCGAGCCCCCAGCCGGCCAGGGTGACCGGGTTGCCGGCGGCGTTGGTGCCGGGGGCGCGGCGCACCCCCTTGGGACGGCCGGTGGTGCCGGAGGTGTAGATCACGGCGGCCCGGGCCGCGGCGGCCGGCGTCGCCATCGGCGGATGCCGGGCGATCCAGCCGTCCCAGCCCGGTACGCCGGCCGGCCGGGGCGGGCCGGGCTTGGCCCGGTAGGCGGACAGGATCTCGGCCGGCGTTTCGACGCGCAGGATCGCGAGCCCCTCGGGGATGCCGGCCTCGATGCCGGGCAGCAGGTCGGCATGGGCGACCAGCACCTTGGCGGCGCAGTCGCGCAGGATGTAGCCGGCCTCGTCGGCGGTGGCGTGCCAGTTCAGCGGCACGGGATAGGCGCCGGCGAGCTGGGCGCCCAGGCTCGCCTCGAAGAAGGCGAAGTCGTTGCGCAGCAGCAGCGCCACGCAATCGCCCTCGCCGACGCCGGTCTCACGGAAGGCCTGGGCGGCGCGGGCGGCGCGATCCCTGATCTCCGCATGGCTGCGCAGGCGCTCGCCGGCGAGCACCACCGCCTCGGCACCGGCCGGCTGGGGGTGGAAGCGGCCGTCGAGCGAGGCCTTGGCGGCGGCATATTCGCGGGCCAGCCTCGCCACCTGCTCGGCCGCCGGGGTGATCGCATCGACGTCGCCGATCCCCTGCCCGCAGCCCCAGATGTCGCGCCACGCCTTGGCCGAACCGCCCGAGCCGAAGCTCATCCTGGAGGCGTCGCTTTCGGGCAAGGCGTCGGGGTCGAGGCCTGCGGCGACGATGGATGGGCGGAGATAGTTGCCGTGCACGCCGGTGAACAGGTTGGAGTACACGATGTCGGAAGCCTGCGAGTCCACGATCATCCGCTTGTAGCCGTCGGCCGCATTGGCCTCCTGCGACGCGATGAATAGCGAGCCGATGTAGGCGAGGTCGGCGCCCATCGCCTGGGCGGCGAGGACCGCGCGGCCGTTGGCGATGGCGCCCGACAGGGCGAGCGGACCATCGAACCAGCGGCGCAACTCCTGCACCAGGGCGAACGGCGACAGCCGCCCGGCGTGGCCGCCGGCGCCCGACGCCACCGCGATCAGCCCGTCGGCGCCCTTCTCGATGGCCTTGCGGGCGAAACGATCGTCGATGACGTCGTGGAACACCAGCCCGCCCCAGCCGTGCACGGCACGGTTGAGGTCCTCGCGGGCGCCAAGCGAGGTGATGACGAAGGGAACCTCGTGCTTGGCGCACAGGGCGAGGTCCTGGTCCAGCCGGTCGTTGGTCTTGTGCACGATCTGGTTGACGGCGAAGGGCGCCGCCGGCGTATCGGGATGGTCGCGGTCCCAGGCGGCCAGCTCTTCGCGGATGCGGTGCAGCCATTCATCGAGCAGCGATACCGGCCGCGCGTTGAGCGAGGGAAACGAGCCCACCACGCCGGCCTTGCACTGCGCGATCACCAGATCCGGGTTGGAGATGATGAACAAGGGCGAGCAGACGACGGGAAGCCGGAGCTTCGAAGCGAGCGAGGCAGGCAGCGTCATGAGGTTGCAGCCCTGATGGGTCGATGCGCGGCGGGCGATGTCGGGAGCGCCAGGGTAAACCGCTTCGGCATCGTCGGCGACGCTGCCGATCGACGCCGTCGCCGAACGCGTGGACCTGTCGGGTGCGGGCTCCTCGCCCAGTGCGGCGCCGACCACGGTCGAGCGGATCCAGCGGTTGCGGCACAGCAGCGCCCGGCCGTCCTCGAGGGCGATGCAATGCGCCATGCCCTCGCCGATGAACCAGTGATATCCCTCGGATCGACCGGGTTGGGCCCGATGCGCAGGTCACGGCCATCGAGCGCGGCCGGGATCGTGCCACCGACGGGGAGGTCGGTGAGGGTCTTCTTATCGGTCATCGGCTCGTGCACACATGACAGGAAAGGGTGCGCGGTGCGGGAACGCCCGTTCGTGGCTGGCCGGCAGTTCGACGCTGCCAATGTTCGTGGAACGGATCGGGGCTTCGGCGGTGCTCGTGATGAACGGCTCCGGTGATGTTTATGCTTTCAAGACCAGAATGGTAACGATGTCAACATCGGCGGGGCCGACGACCAAGGCCTACCACCACGGCAACCTGCGCAGCGCCCTGATCGAGGCCGGCATGACGCTGCTGGCGACGCGAACCATCGATGACTTGTCGCTGCGTGAGGTCGCCCGCTCGGTGGGGGTGAGCGCCACGGCCGTCTACCGGCACTTCCCCGACAAGCGGGCGCTGATGACGGCGATGGCCGGGGAGGGCTTGGCGAGGCTCGCCGCCGCGCAGCGCGCCGCCTCGGAGGCGGCAGGTGGCGGCGCCGCCGGCTTCGATGCGACAGGGCGAGCCTACGTGCGCTTCGCCCTGGCCAACCCGGCCCTGTTCCGGCTGATCTTCGCCAATCCCGCCCCGCCCGACCTGCTGTCGGGGCCCGCCGAGACCGTGCCCGATGCGATGGCTTTCCTGCGCGCCAATGCGGCCGCCTTGGCGGCACGCCTGCCCGCCCCCGGCGTTGACCCGACCGTCCTCGCCCTGCAGGCCTGGTCGGTCGCCCACGGCCTCGCCATGCTGATGCTCGACCGGCAGATCCCGACGGCGGAGGCGACGATCGATGCGGTGATCGACGCCGCCTTCACGATGGGGGCGACCTGAGCGGCTGCCGCCGCTTCCGCCTTGAAGCTTCGGCTGCACCCTGCCCCGCGTTCGCGCCGGTGCTCAGGATGCGCCGGCCGTTCCCTTGTCGGGGCGCCCGATGCTGGAATAGGTGAAGCCCTGCGCCCTCGCATCCTCCGCGGGATAGATGTTGCGCAGGTCGATGAGCACCGGCGTCTTCATCACGCTCTTCAGCCGGCCGAGATCCAGCGCCCGGAACTCGTCCCATTCGGTCAGGATCGCCACCGCATCGGCGCCGCTGGCGCAGTCGTAGGCGTTGGCGGCGAACGTCATGCCGGGCAGCAGGGGCCGCGCCTGCGCCATGCTCTCGGGGTCGTAGCCCCGCACAATCGCGCCGGCATCCTGCAACGCGGTGACCACGGCGAGCGAGGGCGCCTCGCGCATGTCGTCCGTGTTGGGCTTGAAGGCGAGGCCGAGAATCGCGATCGTCTTGCCGCGCACGGAGCCGCCGCAAGCGGCGACGATGCGCCGGCCCATCGCCCGCTTGCGCCCGTCGTTGACCGCCACCACCGTTTCCACGATGCGCAGCGGCGCCTCGTAGTCCTGGCCGGTCTTGACCAGGGCCAGCGTATCCTTGGGGAAGCACGAGCCGCCGTATCCCGGCCCGGCGTGGAGGAACTTCGCCCCGATGCGCCCGTCGAGCCCCATGCCGCGGGCGACGTCCTGCACGTTGGCGCCGGTCTTCTCGCAAAGGTCCGCCATTTCGTTGATGAAGGTGATCTTCACCGCGAGGAAAGCGTTGGACGCGTACTTGATCAGCTCCGACGTGCGCCGGCCGACGTACACCATCGGCGACTGGTTGAGGTAGAGCGGCCGGTACACCTGCCCCATCACCGCGCGCGCGCGCTCGCTCTCGACGCCGACCACGATGCGGTCGGGCCGCTTGAAGTCGGCGATGGCCGCACCCTCGCGCAGGAACTCGGGGTTGGACGCGACGTCGATCGCCAGATCACCGACCAGGTCCGGGCGCAGCTCGCGGCAGATGCGCTCGACCTCGTCGCCCGTGCCCACCGGCACGGTGGACTTGGTGACCACCACCAGAGGTCCCCTGGCGGCGCGGGCGATGTCGGCGGCGGCGGCGTAGACGTAGCTGAGATCGGCATGGCCGTCGCCGTGGCGGGACGGCGTGCCCACCGCGATGAACACCGCCTCGGCTCCCGCCACCGCCGCGGGCAGGTCGGTGGAAAAGAATAGGCGGGCTTCGCGCACGTTGCGCTCGACGAGTTCGCGCAGCCCCGGCTCGTAGATCGGCATCACGCTGTCGTTGAGCGCGGCGATCTTGGCGGCGTCGGTGTCGACGCAGGTGACGTGGTGACCGAAATCGGAAAAGCAGGCGCCCGATACGAGGCCGACGTAGCCCGATCCGATCATCGCGATGCGCAAGGAACAATCTCCGGGTTAAGAGTGGGAGGGCATGACCTCAGGCGCCCTCGCCCAGCAACTGCTCGAAGTAGGCGATGGTGCGGGCGAGGCCGGCCCGCAGGTGCACGGTGGGCGCCCAATCCAGCTCCTGGCGGGCGAGGGTGATGTCGGGCTGGCGCTGCCGGGGATCGTCGGAGGGTAGCGGCTCGTGGGTGATGGGGGAGCGCGATCCCGTAAGGTCGAGAACGGTTTCGGCGAGCTCGCGCATGGTGAATTCGCCGGGGTTGCCCAGGTTGACCGGACCGGTGAGCGTGTCCGAGCTGTCCATCAGCTTGCGGAAGCCGACGATGAGGTCGTCGACGTAGCAGAAGGACCGGGTCTGCGTGCCGTCGCCGTAAAGGGTGAGGGGCCGCCCCTGCAGCGCCTGGACGATGAAGTTCGACACCACCCGGCCATCCTGGGGGTGCATGCGCGGCCCGTAGGTATTGAAGATGCGCGCCACCTTGATGCGCGTCTTGTGCTGCCGGTGGTAGTCGAAGAACAGGGTTTCGGCGCAGCGCTTGCCCTCGTCGTAGCAGGCGCGCGGCCCCAGCGTGTTGACGTTGCCCCAGTAGCCTTCCGGCTGCGGGTGGACGCTGGGATCGCCATAGATCTCCGACGTCGAGGCCTGGAAGATCTTGGCGCGGGTTCGCTTGGCCAGCCCCAGCATGTTGATGGCGCCCAGCACGCTGGTCTTGGTGGTCTGCACGGGGTCGAACTGGTAATGGATGGGCGAGGCCGGGCAGGCGAGGTTGTAGATCTCGTCGACCTCGACGAAAAGCGGGTGCGTCACGTCGTGGCGCAGCAATTCGAAGTCGCGATGGTCGAGGAGCGCGGCGATGTTGCGGCGCCGCCCGGTGAAGAAGTTATCGACGCAGAGCACCTCGTGCCCCTGTTCGAGCAACAGGGCGCACAGGTGCGAGCCGAGGAAGCCGGCGCCGCCCGTCACGAGAATGCGCTGCCCCACGCCCTGCTCCGTCGAGATCCCTGCCGCTTCTGATAGGCAGGTTCGCGCCAGGACGCAAAGCGCTGGTGTCACCCGGCTAGAGCCGCGGGTCAGAACACCGGACCGGATATTGCCTTAAGCCCGTTGCTCTAAGCAGGTTCGCGTTGGCAGGCCAGCGCTTCAACCGCTGAGCTCTTTGATAGGCCGCAGGTTTCGATCGCAAAACCGCGGAGTACTTTTACGAAACCTGCTTAGATCGACAGGCCGTCGATGCCCGGCGGCCGCGGCGGCGCCATCCCGAGCTTCTCTTCAAGAAGCTGAAGGCGTCGCTCCAGCCGCTCGTTCTCGTCGCGGGCCATCGCCGCCATGGTCTTCACCGCTTCGTGCTCGTCGCGCGAAACCACGTCCATCGCGGCGAGCAGGCGTTCGACCTGGCCGCGCACCACCGTTTCGATCTCGCGGCGCACGCCCGAGGCAAGGCCGGTGGCATCGGTCATCAGGCGGGAAAAGTCGTCGAAGATGCGGCTGCCGGGCCGGGGCATGGATTGCTCCTGGAGCATGGTCGCGGAAAGTCGCAGAACTTTCGGACAAGATCAGGCGTCGATCGTTTGAAGCCCGCTGCGGTCGGGCAGCGCGGATGTGGCCCCGCCGACGTGCCGTGGCAAGGCGGCCCGGAACGCCCGGTCAGAGAATGAAGCGGCTCAGGTCGGCGTTGCGGGCGAGGTCGCCGATGTTGCGCTCCACGAAGGCGGCGTCGACCACCACCGTCTCGCCGCCGCGGTCGGACGCGGTGAAGCTGACGTCGTCGAGCACGCGTTCCATCACCGTCTGCAGGCGTCGGGCGCCGATGTTCTCGACGGACGAATTGACCTGCACGGCCACCTTGGCCAGCGCCCTGACCGCCTCGGGGGTGAAGTCGAGCTTCACCCCTTCGGTCGCCATCAGCGCCGAATACTGCTTGAGCAGGCTCGCTTCCGTGTCGACGAGGATGCGGCAGAAGTCGTCCTCGTCGAGGGGCTGCAGCTCCACCCGGATCGGCAGCCGCCCTTGCAGCTCCGGCAGCAGGTCGGAGGGCTTGGACACGTGAAACGCGCCCGAGGCGATGAACAAGACATGGTCGGTCTTCACCGCGCCGTGCTTGGTGGTGACGGTCGTGCCTTCGATCAGCGGGAGGAGGTCGCGCTGCACGCCCTCGCGCGACACGTCGGCGCCACCGCGGCCCTCGCGGGCGCAGATCTTGTCGATCTCGTCCAGGAACACGATGCCGTTGTTCTCGACGTGGCGGATCGCCTCCTGCACGATCCCGTCCTGGTCCATCAGCTTCTCCGTTTCCTCGGCGAGGAGCGGGGCGTGGGCGTCGCGCACAGCCAGGCGCTTGGGCTTGGGCTGGCGGCCCTTGCCGAACAGGTCGCCGATGTTGATCGCGCCCATCGAGGCGCCGGGCATGTTGGGCAGCTCGAACATCGGCATGGCGGAGGCTTGCGGCTGCAGCTCGATCTCGACCTCCTTGCCGTCGAGGTCGCCGGCGCGCAACTTGCGGCGGAAGCTGTCGCGCGTCGCCGGCGAGGCGGTAACGCCGACCAGCGCGTTCAGCATGCGCTCCTCGGCGGCCAGTTCGGCGCGCGCTTCGAGGCTCTTGCGCTTGCCGTCCTTGACCATCGCGATCGCCGTTTCCACGAGGTCGCGCACGATCTGCTCGACGTCGCGGCCGACGTAGCCCACTTCCGTGAACTTGGTCGCCTCGATCTTGAGGAAGGGCGCGTTGGCGAGCTTGGCGAGGCGGCGCGAAATCTCCGTCTTGCCGCAGCCGGTGGGGCCGATCATCAGGATGTTCTTGGGCAGCACCTCTTCGCGCATCGGCCCTTCCAGCTGCAGCCGGCGCCAGCGGTTGCGCAAGGCGATGGCGACGGCGCGCTTGGCGTCGCGCTGGCCGACGATGAAGCGGTCGAGTTCGGACACGATCTCGCGCGGGGAAAAATCGTTCATGACGCAGAGGCCAGCAGCGGGTTGGGCAGCCGGCGCGCGAGGGGCTGCGGCAGACGGCGAAGGATGGCGCGGCGCAGCGGCTGCCAGCCGGCGGAGATCAGAAGGATGAAGGCACCCAGGACCAGCAGCACGGTGGGCAGGACGAGGCTCGACTGGCCAAGGGTCCGGACCACGGTGCCGAAGGCGGTGCCGGCGTAGATCAGGCTTGACACGAGGATCGCACGCCGGTCGACGACGAGGGCCACGATGCCGAGGATCAGGAAGATCCACAGGATCCCGATGGCGGGCCCGAGCGTCAGCCCTTGGGTGTTGCCGTAGATCACGCCGGGGCCGACCGTCTGGCCGAGGCCGTGCAGCAAGCCCTGGATCAGGGGATGCACGATGAGTGGCGCGGCGAGCAGGTGCAGCCAGAAGGCGATATCGGTGCGCCGCGTCAGCCGGTCGGGATCGGACATGTCGAAGTGCATGGCGAGCGCGAAGACGGCGAGGCCGCACACGAGGAGCACGACGTTGACATCCGCATCGTTCAAGTCGGGCTTGGCGGCGGCGACCATCCCCAACGCGAGAAGGCACAGCGCCGCCGTCCCGGCCGCAACGGTGATCGGCACGCGGAACCGGAGGTAGTGCATGGCGGCGAGCGCGGCGGTCGTGATGGCGGCCAGCGCGAGCGCGGGCGCATTGGCGTCGGGCACGAACCAGAAACGATCGGGCAGGGCGCGCGCCGCCGGCAGCAACTGCGCGAAGACCTGCAGCGATAAGATCAGCGTCGCGCCGACGAACAGAACCAGCAGGACGATGGAGGGCAGCGCCATGCGCCGCTTGCCGGTGAAGAACTCGGCGAGGAGCCAGCTCGCGGCGGCGATGCCGGCGAGCGCCGGCGTTGAGCCGGTCGCCCCCATGATGGCGAACAGGGCGCCGATGAAGAGCAGGATGCCGATCGTCACGAAGATGTCGGCGAAGCCCGACACGAAGCGAAGCTGCTCGTCGTCCCTGGAAGGTCCGGCCGTGGTCTGGACGGGACCTTGTCCGGGTGACAGATCGCGCTCGATCAGGCGCAGCGCTTCGAGCTGAGCGGGGGTGATCACGTCGCGCTCCACCGCCAGCGCCAGGGTGCGGGCGGAGACCGGCCGCTCCGTCGCTCCGGGGCGGGCGGGTGCGGCGCTCACGCCGGGACGCTTTCGACCACGATGTTGCCGTTGGTGTAGACGCAGATCTCGCCGGCGATGGTCAGCGCCCGGCGGGCGATGGCTGCGGGATCGCTCTCGTAGGGGAGCAGGGCGCGCCCGGCCGCGAGGGCGAAGTTGCCGCCCGAGCCGATCGCCATCACGCTGCCGTGCTCGCCCGCTTCCGGCTCCAGCACGTCGCCGTTGCCGGTCAGCACCAGCCCGACCTTGGCGTCGGCCACCAGCATCATCGCCTCCAACCGGCGCAGGTATCGGTCGGTACGCCAGTCCTTGGCCAGTTCCACGCAGGCGCGCATCAGCTGGCCGGGATACTGCTCCAGCTTGGACTCCAGGCGCTCGAACAGGGTGAAGGCATCGGCCGTCGCGCCGGCGAAGCCGCCGATCACGTCGCCCTTGGCGAGCCGGCGAACCTTGCGGGCATTGGCCTTGATCACCGTCTGCCCGAACGACACCTGTCCGTCGCCGGCGATCACCGTGCGATCGCCGCCCGATCCGGCCTTGCGCACCATGACGATCGTGGTGGCATGCCAACTCGGCAAAGCGGTGTCGGACATGAACAAACCTTGGCTGAACCTCAACGGCCGCCGAGCAAAGATCGCGGGGCGGGGTTGTGGGACGAGCGTCGCGAGGCGGCGTTCCAGCCCATCTATGGACCGCGCCGGAGCGGCGCAAGATCAGGGTCGTCCGCTGCCGAATATGTCGCCGAGGACGCCGCCGATATCGTCCACCTCGGGAGCGCGCGGGATGCGAGGCGGCGCTTCTCGCAAAGGACGAGTCCTTCGATCAGCCGCCGCGATCAGCCGCCGCGATCAGCCGCCGCGATCAGCCCCCGCGCAGATCACGTTGCGAGAGCTGACGTCGAACGCGGCAAGGGCCACGAGCTTCCCGAGCGCAATTCCCGCCAGGGCAGCCGGTGACGACCCGGGGAAACCCTCGGGTCAGGGATCAGGAGACCAGCCGAAGCGAGCTGTCCATGTTCTCGCCGCGCATGTCGACGTCGGCGGAGACCAGCAGCGAAATCGCCTTCACCAGCCGCTCGGTTTGCGACTGCAGCGAGGCCAGCTGGTGTTCCAAGTCCCTGGCCACGGCATCCGACGCCTTGGCGCTGCTTTCCGCCCGTGCCGCCCGATCCCGTTCGACCTTCAGCGCGCGATCCATGGTGCCGAGCTCGCGGTGGATCTCCTCGCGCTGGGACTTTTCATCTTCCAGCTTGGCTTTGAGGTCTGCGACGAGATCTTTGTAGAAATGAAAATTCTCTTTCAAGGTGCCGAAATTCTCGACGACCCGCTCGATGGCCCGGATCGAATCCGCGACGTCGTCCTCGAACTTCAAGCTCGGGGAGTGTTCGCGATCCAACGCATAATCGGGAGCCGGCGCGGCGGGCGGACGGGCGGGTGGTGCCGGACGCGTCGTCAGGGCATCCCTGACGAGCCGGCGCATCATGAAATTATCGGACTGGGAACCCGCCGCCATGGTGGATCTTTCGCCTGCAGCTACACTGAACGTCGTGGTGAACGATAGGTGAAGAAAGCGTTGACGCGAAGGCTTGAAGTGGTCGCGACCGCAGCTTTTGCGAATTGTTGCTGAAATGCAACGAAAATTGGCAGCCACGCAAGAGCCGTTTCGTGTCGGCGCCATACTCCGCATTTCGCGGTCCACTCGCCTTGGTTCTCATGGCGGACGTCCGTGGCGCGTCCTGCCGCCCCTCGCCGGCGAACACGGTTGGCAAGGTTCCACGGTGATGCGCGCGCCGCTCTCACGATCTGTTGTGCGCCAATGTCTTGTGCGGTCTGCCTCGCTGCATAGGTGAAGTCCAACGATCTCCGAGAAAGGAAACCGGACATGTCCAACACGATCAGGAAGACCCTTTTTGCCGGCGCAACGGCGCTGACATTCGCAGCCGCGATCGCGACCGTCCCGACCCTCGCCGAGGCTCGCGGTTTTGGTGGCGGCGGCGCCCACTTCGGCGGTGGCGGCGCCCACTTCGGCGGAGGACGCGTCGGCGGCTTCGGCGGGCGTGGGTTCGCGGGTCGCGGTTTCTACGGCCGTGGTTACGGCGTTGGCGGCTTCGGTCTTGGTCTCGGCTTGGCGGCTGCGGGTGCTTATGGCGCGTGCGGCTATGGCTACTACGGCTATGGGAACTGCGGCCCCTACGGCTATTACTGAGGTTTCATAGTTCGCCAAGGTGTGGCAGCCCCGCTTCGGCGGGGTTCGTCTCGTCCGACCTGTCGGCTTACCCGGCTGATGGCCTGCAACGGTTGTTTTTCGGCGCGAAACCGAACGGCATCGGGCTGGTTGGCAGGGTTCCAGGTTCGAAGGAGATAAGCATGACTCTGTTCAGGGTGGCTGCCGCCGCGCTGCTTCTCGCGTCGGCACCTGCGATCGCCCAACTCGCGCCGAGCGATCACGCTCCCACGGAGCCGACAGCCAACGATCCTTCGGTCGGAATGCCCAGCCCGCCCGCGGCCGATCTGAAAAATCCCGAAGGGATGTCGCCTCAGGCGGCACGTAAGGAAGGTACCTCGCCGCCGACGAGCGGAGCTGCGGAAAGCGCTGGCGGCAAGCACTGATCGGTGCTTCGGGATCGGTCCAGTTTTGTGAACAGAAGATTACCCGGCATGCGCCTTGTCCTCGCATGCCGGGCCGGAGCCGATCAGTGATCGGGTTTTTGCGAAGGTACATCTCCGCCCGGCGCGGCACCGACCGTGCCCGGCGAGGATTTCGTCGTGCCCTTCTGCTGCTCGGCCACACCCTGCGGGTCGGTTGCGACGCCATTGGCGTTGGCGTTGCCCATCGCCCCCGTCGCGCCGACGGTTTTCCCATCCTTGCTGCCCGACCCGTTGGGCTGAGCGTTCAAGGACTGCGCCTGGGCGGCTCCCAGGGTCATGGTCAAGGCAGCGATGGTGACAACAGCGCGGTTCATTCATTCCTCCCTTATTTATGACAGCGCCAACCGTGTTTTCGGAAGGTTGTTCCCTCCTCCTTAAAGCCCAGCCGCCGCTTCATGGTTCTTGCGGCGGCGAGCTTGGCGGGATGGATCGCCCGTAGGGTCGTCAACGGCATGATCCCTGCCAGCTGGCCGGCTCGGGGGTCCAGCCCGGGAGATCCAGCATGGCGGACAAGCTCCTTTCCACCGATTTTCAGGCGCCGGCCGTGAGGCTCTGCGGCAAGGTCGATTACGACATGTACGCGATCTTCCGCCGGCAGTTCGAAGATGCCGTGTCCGAGGATCTGGTGGTGGTGGAGTTGTCCACCCTAGGCGGCGATCCCGAGGTCGCGCGAATGATGGGCGAGGACATCCGCTTCGCCAGCGAGCACGCGCCCAGCCGCCGCTTCGTGTTTCTCGGCAAGGCGGCGATCTATTCCGCCGGCACCACCTTCATGAGCTTCTTCGCCCGCCGCAACCGCTATCTGACGCGCGGCACGCGGCTGATGATCCACGAGCGCAAGATGGCCAAGGAGCTGAAGATCAACGGGCCGCTCACCACCTGCATCGCGACCGTCGAGGCGGCGCTGCACGAGATCCAGTGCTCGATCGCCATCCAGAACGAGGGCTTCGCCAATCTGGTCAAGGATTCGTCGGTCGACATGGCGGAGGTGCTCAGGCGCGCCCCTTCGAACTGGTACATCGAAGCCGAGGAAGCCAGACGGCTCGGGCTGATCGAAGCGGTGCTGTGAAGTCGCTCGGGCGCACCTGAGCCCGGTCTAAGCCCAAGACATCGGCTGGGTGATGCACCTTTGCGCAAGCGTCGGCGTTGCTGCAGCATCGTTCCCGCGTCGAGGCCTGCGCCATGCCGTCCGCTACCTCCTCCGCTTCCCTGGCGCCGACGCCGCTGCGCCCGGCCCGCGTCGCCCCGCCGGCGACGCCCGGTCCCTCCGGCCTGGGCACGCTCGCGGTCATCATCGTCTGCGTCGGGGCGCTCTACATCGGCCGCGAGGTGTTCATCCCGCTGGTGCTGGCGGTGCTGCTGTCCTTCGTGCTGGCGCCTGCGGTCAACCTGCTGCGGCGCTGGTACGTCCCGCGCGCGCCGGCGATCGTCGTCACCGTTGTTCTGGCGCTCGGCCTGATCCTCACGATCGGCGGCGTGATCGGCCTGCAGATCGCTGATCTCGGCCGCGACCTGCCGCGCTACCAGCAGACGGTCCAAACCAAGATCGGGGCGCTGCAGAGCGGCGTGTTCGGCAAGGTGTCGGCGCTGATCCACCGGGCCAACACCGCCGTGCGGGAAGGCACGGACGCATCCGGCGGCACCGCTCCGTCCGCGCGCAGCGATCCGTCCACTCCCAAGGAGAAGCCGATCCTCGTCCGCCTGCCCGAGCAGGAGGTGTCGCCCCTCACCGTCGCCGAAACCGTGCTCGGCCCGGTGGTGTCGCCGCTGACAACGCTTGGCATCGTGCTGGTGGTGGTGATCTTCCTGCTGATGCAGCGCGAAGACCTGCGCGATCGCATGATCCGGCTCTTCGGCTCCTCCGACCTGCATCGCACCACGGCGGCGATGGACGATGCGGCCGGGCGGCTGTCGACCTACTTCCTGACCCAGCTCGGCATCAATGCCGCCTTCGGCATCATCGTCGGCGTCGGGCTCTGGGCGATCGGCCTGCCTTCTCCGGTGCTGTGGGGCGTCAACGCCGCCCTGCTGCGGTTCGTGCCCTACATCGGCTCGGCCATTTCCGCCCTGCTGCCGCTGGCGCTGGCCGCCGCGGTGGTGCCGGGCTGGACGATGGCGATCGAGGTGGCGGTGCTGTTCGCCGTCTTTGAGACGATCATGGGCCAGGTCGTCGAGCCGCTGCTGTACGGTCATTCCACCGGACTGTCCCCCTTCGCCGTGATCGTTTCCGCCCTGTTCTGGGCCTGGATGTGGGGCCCCATCGGCCTGATCCTGTCGACGCCCTTCACCGTGCTGCTGGTGGTGCTGGGGCGCCACGTCGAGCACCTCGAATTTCTCGACGTCCTGCTCGGCGACCGCCCTGCCCTGACCCCCGTCGAGAACTTCTACCAGCGCATCCTCGCCGGCGATCCCGACGAAGCGCACGACTTCGCCGAGAAGCTCCTGAAGGACCGTCCGCTGATCGCCTACTACGACGACGTCGCGCTCAAGGGCCTGCAACTCGCCGCCAACGATGCCGAGCGCGGCGTGATCGGCGAGGGGCAACTCGAAAGCATCAAGGAGTCGGTGCAGGACCTCGTCGCCGACCTCGCCAAGCATCAGGACCGCAGTCCCGTTGCGCCGGAAAGGAAGGGTAATTCGGATGTGCCCACCATCGCCGAGCAAAGCCTGCCGCCGCCGCGCCAAGTGCCCGCTCACCTCGGCCCCGACGAGGTACGCCCGGAGTGGCAACATCCCGGAGCCGTGCTGTGCGTCGCCGGACGCGGCCCGCTTGATTCGGCGGCGGCGAGCATCCTCGCCCAATTGCTGGAGAAGCACGGTCTGGGGGCTCGCGTGGTCGCGCATGAGGACGTGTCGCGGCGCGGCATCGAAAGCGTCGATCTCACCGGCGTCGCGATGGTGTGCATCGCCTACCTGCAGGTGAAGGGCAGCCCCTCGCACCTGCGCTACCTCCTGCAACGCCTTCGCGAGCGTTTGCCTCGGCAGAAGCTGCTCGTCGGCCTTTGGCCGATCGACGACCCGCTGCTGGCCGATCAGGCGACGCGGCGTGCGCTGGGCGCCGATCTCTTCGTGAGCACGCTGTCGGCAGCGGTGGAACACTGCCTCGACGAGGCCCGCCTGCCGGCGGCGGAAACCGTCGCGGCCTGATCGGCAACTCCGGTCGACGTCCGGCGGAGGTGCTCACGCGATCGGGACTTGTCGCATCGGCGCAGCGGACGCAGATAAGCCCGGAAATCCCCGGGCGTTTCGAGCGCCCCTTGAGCGAGGACGTCTGGTTTGACCGCGCGATCCGACGCGCCCGCGGCGGCGCTCGACCTGCCACCCACGATCGGGCAAAGCGCCCGCGCCGGCGGGGAGCAGACCGTTCTCGCCGTTCTGTTCGCCCTCAGCTTCTCGCACCTCGTCAACGACACGGTGCAGTCGCTGGTGCCGTCCATCTATCCCATCCTGAAGACGTCGTTTCACCTCGACTTCGGGCAGATCGGCCTGATCCAGCTGGCCTTCCAGCTCACCGCCTCCTTCCTGCAGCCGGCGGTCGGTTTCGCCACCGACAAGCGCCCGGCGCCTTTCTCGCTCGCGGTGGGTATGGCCTTCTCGCTCGCCGGGCTGATCCTGCTGTCGCGGGCGGGGAGCTTCCACGCCCTGCTCGTCGCCGCGGCGATGGTCGGCGTCGGATCATCGATCTTCCACCCCGAAGCGTCGCGCATCGCCCGCGCGGCGGCGGGCGGGCGATACGGCTTCGCCCAGTCGCTGTTCCAGGTCGGCGGCTACTGGGGCGCGGCACTCGGGCCGCTGCTCGCCGCCTTCGTGGTGGTGCCGCACGGCCAGCGCTCGATCGAATGGTTCGCGCTCATCGCCTTCGTCGGCATCCTGACCCTGTCGACCGTCGGCCTGTGGTACCATCGCCACCTCGCCTCGCGCCGCGGCGTGGCGCGGGTGGCCGCGGCGCCCGTCGCCCTGCCCCGGCGCACGGTCGCCATCGCGGTGGCGATCCTGCTGGTGCTGATCTTCTCCAAGTTCGTCTACATGGCGAGCCTGTCGTCGTACTACACCTTCTACCTCATCCACAGGTTCGGCGTCGGGGTGCAGACCTCGCAGTACTTCCTGTTCGCGTTCCTGATGGCGACGGCGGTGGGCACCTTCTTCGGTGGGCCGATCGGCGACCGTTTCGGACGGCGGCTGGTGATCTGGGGATCGATCCTCGGCGTGCTGCCGCTGACGATGCTGATGCCCTACCTCAACCTGGCCGCGACCGGCATCGTGGCGGTGCTGATCGGCTTGATCCTGTCCTCGGCCTTTCCCGCGATCATCGTGTTCGCCCAGGAGCTGATGCCGGCGCGCATCGGCACCATCACCGGCCTGTTCTTCGGCTTCGCCTTCGGCATGGGCGGGCTCGGCGCGGCGCTGCTCGGCGTACTTGCCGACCACACCGACATCGTCACGGTGTACCGCGTCACGGCCTTTCTGCCGATCATCGGGCTGCTCGCCTGGTTCCTGCCGCGGATGGAGCGATCGACCGCGCGCTGATTCCCGCCTTCGACGCCGTAAAGGCGGAACAGTTCAGCTGCGGCCGCAGCCGAGATAAACGTGGTTCTTCCAGAAGTGGCTTCCGGCCTGCGGGAAGCCGTTCGGAACAACGGCGCCCGGCATGTCGAACGGAGGCCGGTCGAGTCGCAGCGGCCGCCAGTCGGCGGCGATGTTGCGACTGGCGGCCTCCGAGCGCTCCACGGCGTTGGTCAACAGCGCCCAACGGTATCGTTCGCGGACTCGTTCGACGTAGTCGCCCACCCATCAACCGCGAGAATCGCCAGTCGCTGCAACCCAGGTCCGTGACGCTGGCGACACCGTCCCCGAACGTGAAGCGCTGAACGAAGGCGCGATATTCGATGGTGCTACGCCGCGGCGGTGAGCCCGCGCGGTCCGCGCGCCTTGGCTTGGCGGCGGCGAGCGGTGAGGATGTATTCGGTGTAGCCGTTGGGCTGCTCGCGGCCCTTGAAGACGAGGTCGCATGCCGCCTGGAACGCCGGCCCCTCGTAGTTGCCGGTCATCGGCACGTAGTTCGGGTCGCCCTCGTTCTGCCTGTCGACCACGGCCGCCATCCGCTTCAGCACCGCCATCACCTCGTCCTGTGTGGTAACGCCGTGGTGCAACCAGTTGGCGATGTGCTGCGAGGAAATGCGCAGGGTGGCGCGGTCCTCCATCAGGCCGATGTTGTTGATGTCGGGCACCTTGGAGCAGCCGACGCCCTGGTCGATCCAGCGCACGACGTAGCCGAGCAGCCCCTGCGCGTTGTTCTCCAGCTCCTGCGTCACTTCCTGGGGATCGAAGTTCGATTGGGCGAGCGGGATGGTCAGCAGGTCGGTCAGCTCGGCCGGCTTGCGCGCGCGCAGCTTGGCCTGGCGGGCGGCGACGTCGACCTCCTGGTAGTGCAGCGCGTGCAGCGTCGCCGCCGTCGGCGAAGGAACCCAGGCCGTGTTGGCGCCCTGCTCCGGATGGGTCCGCTTCATCGCCCGCATCAGCGCCATCTGGTCGGGCGCCGCCCACATGCCCTTGCCGATCTGCGCCCGCCCGGGCAGGCCGAGCGCAAGTCCGACGTCGACGTTGAGGTCCTCGTAGGCGGCGATCCAGGGCTGCGTCTTCATCGCGTTCTTGCGCACCATCGGACCCGCCTCCATCGAGGTGTGGATCTCGTCGCCGGTGCGGTCGAGGAAGCCGGTGTTGATGAAGCAAACGCGATCGCTCGCCGCCTCGATGCAGGCCATCAGGTTGGCCGACGTGCGCCGCTCCTCGTCCATGATGCCCATCTTCATCGTGTATCTGGGCAGCCGGATCGCTTCCTCGATGCGCCCGAAGATCTCGTCGGCGAAGACGACCTCGTCGGGGCCGTGCATCTTCGGCTTGACGATGTAGATCGAGCCCGAGCGGCTGTTGTGCAGGGCCTGGCCGCCGTAAAGGTCGTGGCGGGCGATCGTCGCCGAGACCAGGGCGTCGAGCAGGTGCTCGGGGATGTGGCGTCCCTGCCCGTCGATCACGGCATCGGTGAAGGTGTGGTGGGCGGTGGAGCGGATCAGCATCAGGGCGCGGCCGTGCAGGCGCAGCTCGCCGCCCTTCGGGCTCTTGTAGGTGCGGTCGCCGTTCATCACGCGGTGAACGACCTCGCCGTTCTTCTCGAAGGACTCGCGGAGCACGCCCTTCATCAGGCCGAGCCAGTTGCGGTAGCAGACCACCTTGTCGGCGGCGTCCACGGCGGCGACCGAGTCCTCCATGTCCATGATGGTGGAAATGGCGGATTCCACCACCACGTCGGCGACGCCGGCCGGGTCGGTGCGCCCGATCGAATGCTTGCGGTCGATCACGATCTCCAGGTGCAGGCCGTTGCTGGAGAGAAGGATCAGGCTGGGATCGCTCGGCGTGCCGCGGTAGCCGTCGAACTGGCCGGGGTTCTTCAAGGTGGTCTGGCCACCGCCGATCAGCGAAACCACGAGGCGGCGGTTTTCCATGCTGTAGGCGTTGGCGCTGGCGTGCGAACCGCTGACGAGCGGCGCCGCCACGTCGAGCACCGCCTTGGCTTCGCCGACCACGCGGGCGCCGCGCACGGCGTTATAACTGTCCCGACGCTCGGCGCCGCGGTCCTCGCGGATCGCGTCGGTGCCGTAGAGCGCGTCATACAGGCTGCCCCAGCGGGCATTGGCGGCGTTGAGGGCGTAACGGGCGTTGTTGATGGGCACAACCAGTTGCGGCCCGGCGATGTCGGCGATCTCCTCGTCGACGTTGGCGGTGGCAATGGGGCGCGGCGCCGGCGCGGGCGCGAGATAGCCGATCTCGCGGAGGAAGCCGAGGTAGCCGGCCTGGTCGAGCGGCCGGGACCGGTGCTCGCGGTGAAAGGCGTCGAGCTTGACCTGAAGCGCG
Source organism: uncultured Beijerinckiaceae bacterium (assembly GCA_964245015.1). Taxonomy (GTDB): domain Bacteria; phylum Pseudomonadota; class Alphaproteobacteria; order Rhizobiales; family Beijerinckiaceae; genus RH-AL1. The sequence goes on from CAXTMA010000007.1 coordinate 22,390, forward strand.
TCGCGGGTATCGAGCAGGGCGCGGTTGCGATCGGTGAAATCCGCCACCAGGCCGGCGAGCGCCTTGAAGAAGTCGGCGTCGTCGACGCCGGAGCCCGGCAAAGCTTCGTTGACGAGGAAATCGTGAAGGACGCGCTCGATCCCGAGACCGTTCTTGTCGACTCTCGTCATGCCGTCCAACTCCCTGGCAGTTCGCCGCTTGCCGCCTGATTCCTGCTAAATGACGCCGCCGCCGGGGGGCGTCAATGCCGCCAAGGCGGCCGGGCCGGTCGCGAAGCGCTTCCAACCCTCGGCCCTGAGCACGCAGGCCGGACAGCCGCCGCAGCCGTAGCCCCACGCATGCTTGGCGCCGCGCTCGCCGAGGTAGCAGGTGTGGGTTTCGTCCACGATCAGCGCGACCAGCTCGCCGCCGCCGAGACGCTGGGCGAGCCGCCACGTCTCGGCCTTGTCGAGCCACATCAGCGGCGTTTCCACCACGAAGCGGGCTTCCATGCCGAGGTTGAGCGCGACCTGCATCGCCTTGATCGTATCGTCTCGGCAGTCGGGGTAGCCGGAGAAATCGGTTTCGCACATGCCGCCGACGAGGTGGCGCAGGCCGCGCCGATGCGCCAGCGCCGCCGCGAAGGTGAGGAACAGCAGGTTGCGCCCGGGCACGAAGGTATTGGGCAGGCCCTTGGCCGAGACGGCGATGGCGATGTCGCTGGTCATCGCGGTCTCGCCGACGGCGGCGAGCGCGGTCAGGTCGATGGTGTGGTCCGGGCCGAGGCGGCCGGGCCAGCGCGTGTCGAGGGCCGCGCGCAGGGCCGGGCGCCCGTCGAGTTCGACGCGGTGGCGCTGGCCGTAGTCGAAGCCGAGCGTTTCCACGCGACGGAAACGGCTGAGGGCCCAGGCGAGGCAGGTCGTCGAGTCCTGACCGCCGGAGAACAGCACCAGCGCGCCGTCCGGTCCCGCGACTTCCACGCTCATGCCGCGCTCATCCCGTCCAGCGCCCAGGCCCGCATCAGCAGGTTGGCGATGGCGAGCTTGGGCGGGCAGACCAGCCCCTGCGGGTGACTGCGCGCCAGCATCATCCTGGCCTCATCGCGGCTGAACCAGCGCGCGTCCTCCAGCTCCTGCGTGTCGGGCACCACCGCGGTCGAGGTGGCCTGCGCGAGGCAGCCGATCATCAGCGAGGACGGAAACGGCCAGGGTTGCGAAGCGTGGTAGCGGACCCGGCCGACCGTGATCCCGGCTTCTTCCATGATCTCGCGGCGCACGGCGTCTTCCAGCGTTTCGCCGACCTCGGCGAAGCCGGCGAGGCAGGAATACATGCCCGGCGGGAAGCGCACCTGCCGCCCGAGCAGGCAGCGGTCGCCATCGGTGACCAGCATGATGACCACCGGCTCCAATCGGGGGAAGTGGTGGCGCCCGCAGTTGCCGCACTCGCGCCGCGAGCCGCCGACCGAGGCTTGGGTCTGCTCGCCGCAGTTGGCGCAGAAGCTGTTGTGCTTGTGCCAGTACAGCAGGCTCTTGGCGTGGCTCAGTGCGCCGACGAGGTCGGGCGTCACCAGCCCCTGCGTGGCGATGGTGCGCAGGTCGATGAACGACAGGGCGGCCCGCTCCTGGGCGTTGTCGTGGGAGGCCGCCTCGATCAGGCGGGCGAACAAGGCGCGCTCGCCGTGGCAGCCCAGGAACACGGTGTGGCTCGCCTTGCCCAGCTCCCTGGCTTCCGCGAAGGTGAACAAGGCGTCATGGGCCTCGCCGTCGTGCTTCAAGGCTGGGATCTCGCCGGAAAGAACGACGCAGCGGGTCGCCGCCGCCTGGCTGAGCCCGGCGATGAAGGCGTGGTCCTCGCGCTGGTTGGACATGCGGTCCAGCGTGTTGGACGCGAAGCCGGTCATTTGCGAAAAGTCGAGCAACGGCGGTCTCCGGGGCGGCGGGCGAGCCCGGCCGTCCAGCCCTGCGCGGGATGCCGCGGAATCGGCCGCTTCCCCAAACGAGATCTCGCGGCAGAACAACGGATTGGCGGTTGTGACGGCGCGAGGCCGCGCGGCCGGGCTGCGATGTCGGGATGTAACCGAAACACGGGCTCCGCGTCTACGCGCTCGCCACGCCGGTGGTCCGCAGGCGCCGCAACAAAACCGAATTTGCGCTTCCTTTACCGTTCGGCCCCGAAGCCGGGGCGAGCGCGCGAGCCCGATGATCTCACTTCTTCGCCTGAGCTTCTTCCTGATCCTGCTCGCGCTCGGGGCGCCCGGTTCGCCTGCCGCGGCTGAAACGCCGCAGCCCAATCAAACCCAGGAACAGTTCGGCGCCACCGTGCAGCACTTGTCCGACAAGCTCGCCGATGTCGAGAAGCGGATGGATGCGAACCGCCCGACGCAGGCCGAGCTGATCGCGCTCGGCGGTGAGGTCGCCCCCCTGATCGCGGAGGCCCAGTCCCTGGTCGAGCGCCTCACCCCGCGCGTCAGCGCGGTGAAGGCCCGCCTCGACCAGCTCGGCCCCACGCCCGCGACCGGCGAGAACGGCGACATCACCCAGGAGCGCCAAACGCTGGAAAAGGCCTTCGCCGACAACGATGGCCTGTTCAAGCGCGCCAAGGTTCTCGCCCTCAAGGCACAGCAGTACGGCAGCTACGTCGCCAAGCGGCAGCGCTCCCTGTTCACCCATTCGCTGTTCCAGCGCTCGCGCAGCCTGCTCGACCCGCCGCTGTGGATCTCGGTTGTTCGGGAAACGCCCGGCAACCTCGCCGACATCGGTAGCGCCTTCACGCAATGGCTCGACGATTTCAACCGCGACCTCAGCGGCGGCCGGCTCGTCGCCTTTTGGGCGATCGTCGGCCTCGTGATCGTCCTGTACTGGCCGCTGACCTGGGCCGCCCGCCGCGTCAGGTCCCATGACGCCAGGGTGGAGGATCCCAGCCGCCGGCAGGAGGTGCTGGACGCGCTGTGGGTGAGCGTGAGCGTGGCGGGCACGATGATCGCGGTGATCGCCGGCGTCGCCTACGTCTTCTCCTTCGCCAGCCCGCCCGAGCCGCGCCTGGTGCCGCTGTTCTCGGCGCTGCAGATGGGCGTCATCCGCGTCGCGCTCGCGGCCGGCCTGGCGCGGGGGCTGCTGGCACCCGGCCGCTCGAAATGGCGCCTCGTCAACCTCGACGACACCACGGCGGACAAGCTGGTGCGCATCGCCATCGCGGTGGCGGTGGTTGTGTCCGCGAGCCGGATCATCGAGGCCCTGAACGACGTCATCTACGCCTCGCTGGAGTTTTCCATCGCCGCGCGCGGCATCGGCGCCCTCCTGATCGCCGCCGGTCTTGCCGCCGCCCTGATCGACCTCGGCGACAATCCCGAGGCCGACAACCCCCATGCCGATGCCCCGGCCAGCCGCGCCCTCGCGGGAGGACCGCCGGATGTGGCGACCGTTTCGCCGACGCAGCGCCGCGACATCTACGGCTTCGTCCGGGCGCTCGCCTGGACGCTGATCCTGGTGATCGTGGGCGCGGTCGCGGTCGGCTACATCGCCTTCGCCAGCTTCCTCGTCGAGCAGATGACCCTGGTGGCCGCGGTCGGCACGGTGCTCTACCTCTTGGTGCAGCTCCTCGACGAGTCCTGCGCCTACGGCCTGCAGCCGACCTCGTGGCTCGGGCGCAACCTCGTCTACACCGTGGGGCTGCGGCGGGAAACGCTGGAACAAATGCCGGTGGTGCTGTCGGGCATCGGCCGGCTGCTGCTGTTCGGCATCGCCCTGCTGGTCGTCGCCGCGCCCTGGGGCATGCAGTCGTCGGACTGGTCGAGCAACCTGCTGGCGATCTTTTTCGGCTTCAAGATCGGCGACATCACGGTCTCGCTCGCCGGCATCGCGGAGGCGATCATCAGCTTCCTGGCCGTGCTCGGGTTCACCCGTAGCTTCCAGGGCTGGCTCGAAGACCGCTACCTGCCCACCACGCGCCTGGATGCCGGCCTGCGCAATTCGATCCGGACCAGCCTCGGCTACGTCGGCTTCCTGATCGCCCTCATCCTTTCCGCCGGCATGCTCGGACTCGACTTCCAGAAGCTCGCCATCGTCGCCGGTGCCCTGTCGGTCGGCATCGGCTTCGGCCTGCAATCGGTGGTCAACAACTTCGTATCCGGCCTGATCCTGCTGTGGGAGCGGGCGGTCAGGGTCGGCGACTGGGTGGTCGTCGGATCGGACCAGGGCTACGTCCGCAAGATCAACGTGCGTTCCACCGAAATCGAAACCTTCGACCGGGCGGCGGTGATCGTGCCCAACTCCAACCTGGTGTCGGGCGTCGTCAAGAACCTGATGCGTGCCGATCGCGTCGGCCGCATCACCATCGAACTGACCGTTCACGCCACCGCCGACCCGGAAAAGGTGCGCGAGGTGCTGCTCGCCATCTGCGCCGAGAACGAGGCCGTGCTGACCCTGCCCGTACCGGCGGTGCGCTTCATCAACCTGACGGCGAGCGCGATGACCTTCGACCTGTTCTGCTTCATCGCCGACGTCGAGGCGGGGATGCGCGTCAAGAGCGACCTGTACTTCGCCATCTGCCGGCAGTTCCGGCAGTTCGGTTTCTTCGACGGGCCGCCGCCCGACCCGACCGCCGTCAACATCCTCGGCCTCGATCGCCTGGGCGACCTGCTCAAGGCGGATGTGCGGCGTGGCGAAGCCGAGCCGCGCGCGCGGAAGACGGGCTGATGCCGCCGGCTCGTCCATCCCTTTTCCGCTTGCCGCTCGCAGCCGCGGCGCTCGCGTTGCCGCTGGCCGGCTGCCTCAGCACGGAAGGGCCGCAGTCCCCCGCCCTGAACGAGGTGCGTGAAAGCGTGGTGGTGCGTCTTGATCCCGACGAGGTCCGCCAGCGCCTGTCGCAGTACCGTGAAGCGCACAACCTGTCGGCCGTCACCCTCGACCCGGCGCTGATGGCGCTGGCCCAGTCGCAGGCCAATGCCATGGCGCGATCCAACCACCTCAGCCACGAGATCGCCGGCTCGCTCGACCGTCGCCTCAACGCGGCAAACCACCGCAAGGGCTACGCGGTCGAGAACGTATCGGCCGGCTATGGCTCCGCGGATGCGGCGCTTGCCGGCTGGCAGCGCTCGCCCGGTCACAACGCCAATCTGCTCGACGGCAAGATGCGCCGCATGGGTATAGCCGCCGCCGATGCGCCGGGGACGCGGTTTAAAACCTATTGGGCCTTGATGATGACTGACTAAGGTTGCCGTCCGAGAATGCGGCCGACCCTCCGATCTAAGTATTGACACGACCCTCGACCTTCAATTGAGTTGCGGCCGGCAGGTTTGCCGCTTGCGAAGGGATCGTATCGGCCGGGGGGCTGGTGCGGACTGGAGCGGCAGGCCTGGGGGGTTTCCGGCTTGAATAGGGCGAAAACGATCCTCGTGGTCGGCGCGTCGCAGGATCGACGTGCCAAAAACATGGCCTTGCTGGCGCAAGCCGGGCTGGGGCGGGACGACCATGCGCTGCACGAACTCGCCGCGATGGCCGACGTTCTATCCTACGTCGACGCCCATCGACCGGCGCTGGTGGTCCTCGACCTCGATGCGGGCGACCTCGATCCGCTCGAACTGTGCCGGCAGGTCAAGCTGCACAGCCGCGACACGTTCATCCTGCAGATCGCCGCCAAACCGATCGAAGGTCCTCCCGGCTCGGGGGAAAGCGCGGTTGATGCCTTTCTCGTCGACCCGGTCGACCCGCACGAGCTCGTCATCCTGGTCCGCTCGCTGTTGCGGCTGCAGCAGGTCGAGGTGGACCTGCGCAACAGCGAGGATCGGCTGCAGCTCGCTCAGGAATCGGCCGGTCTCGCCATCCTGGACTGGATCATCCCGACCAACGGCTTCGTTCACTCCCCCAATTTCCTCGACCTGTTCGACCTCGCGCCGCGCGCGGGCGGGCAGGGCCTGACGCCGCAGGACATCGTCGAGCGCATCCACCCCGACGACCTTGCCGCGATCGTGGAAGAGTTCGCCACCCAGAGCCGCACCTCCGGGAGCTTCGACAGGGAGTTCCGCATCCTGCGCCGCAACGGCTCGGTCCGCTGGATCGCCTCGCGCGGGCGCTTCTTCTCCGATGCGGCCGGCGAGCCCGAGCGCATGCTGTCGCTGTCCTTCGACGTGACGCAGCGCAAAACGGCCGAGCATGCCAACGCCGTGCTTGCTGCCGTGGTGAATTCATCGACCGATGCCATCATCAGCGTCGACGGGACCGGTGCCATCACCTCGTGGAACGCCGGGGCGGAGGCGCTGTTCGGCATCCCCGCGATGGAAAGCGTCGGGCAGCCGCTCGTCGCCGTGTTGTCCGACTCCTCCGAGGAGGACCGTGCAACCTACCGGCGCCGGATCGCCGACGGCGAAGCGCACGAATTCGAAACGCGGCAAAAGCGGCGCGACGGCCGCGTCGTGGATATTTGGGTCACCAGCGCCCCGCTCCGCGCCCCGAGCGGGCGCATCATGGGCGCTTCGCTGTTCGTGCGCGACATGTCGGCCCACCGGCAGCGCGAGGACCACGTCCGCTTCCTGATGCGCGAGCTGACCCACCGCTCGAAGAACCTGCTCGCCGTGATCCAGGCGATGGCGCGCCAATCGCTGACCAAGGACATCGCGCCCGACGAGTTCGTGCGCCGCTTCAGCGAGCGTCTCGCCGGGCTCGCCGGCTCGCACGACCTGCTGTCGTCCGTGCAGTACAAGGGCGTGTCGCTGATCGACCTCATCAACTCGCAGCTCAGCCACTACGAGGGGCTGTTCGGCACCCGCATCCTGCTTCGGGGCGAGGACCTGACGATCCGGCCCGAGGCCGCACAGAACATCGGCGTCGCCCTCCACGAACTCTCAACCAACGCCGCCAAGTATGGCGCGCTGGCCAACGACACCGGCACGGTGGCGATCACCTGGACGGTGAGCGCCGACGAACCGCGCATCTTCGACCTGCTGTGGCGCGAGGACGGTGGTCCGCCGGTCAAGGAGCCGACGCGTCGGGGCTTCGGCCAGATCGTGATGAACCGCATCGCCGGCCAGTCGATGAGCGGGCGCTCGGCCACCACGTTTGACCCGACCGGCGTGCGCTGGTCGCTGAGCGTGCCGGCCGCCTCGGCCGTGCTGCTGCCGGCCCCGGCGGAATAAAGCCGGCCGACGCCGACGAACGGCGGTGGCGCGTTGCTTGCTGTGCCCGGCCTCGTTCAGGAGGGATGCGATGCAGTTCGAACTCGGCTGCCGGCTCGGCTACGACGTCGGCGCGGACGGAACGGCTTTTCTTTTCAACATCGAGGCGCAGACGTTCGAGAGCCAGAAGGTGGTGACGGAGGTGCTGACCCTTGATCCGCCGCTGCCGAGCGACACCTGGACCATGCCCGAAAGCGGCAACCGCTATTTCCGCGTCGTCGCTCCCGCCGGCAAGCTGACCGTCAGCTATCAGGCCACCGTCGATCTCACCTCGCAGCTGACCGACCTCGCTTCGATCGACGAGATCGCGCCGGCGAAGCTTCCGCTGTCGGTGTTCACGCATCTTTTCCCCAGCCGGTACTGCCAGTCCGACAAGCTGGAGCGCTTCGCGCAGAGCACCTTCGGCCAGCTCGCCCCCGGCTACGCCACGGTCAACGGCATCTGCAACTGGATCCACGATTACGTGTCCTACGAGGGCGGCGTGTCCGACGCCCTCACCTCCGCCTTCGATACGGTGACGCAGCGGGCCGGCGTGTGCCGCGACTTTTCCCACCTCGCCATCGCGCTGTGCCGCACCCTGGGCATTCCCGCCCGCTACGTCAGCGCCTACGCGTCGCAGCTCGACCCACCGGACTTCCACGCCGTGTTCGAGGCCTATCTCGGCGGTCCGGCCGGGGGCGGCTGGTACGTCTTCGATGCCACACGGATGTCGGACCCGGCCGGGCTGGTGCGCATCGGCATCGGCCGCGATGCGGCGGAGGTGGCGTTCTGCTCCCCCTACGGCGCGACCGGCTTCGACAAGCCGGAGGTGTGGATCCGCCAGGTCGGTGGGGCCGGCCTGTCCACCGTTCAGGCCGTGCGGACCTCGGCCATCTAAGCAGGTTCTGATCGCAAAACCGCGGGGCACTTTTGCGAAACCTGCTCAGGGCGCGCAGGGGAGAAGGCTCCGACCTGCCGATGAGGCTGCACTTGGCGCTGCGCCCGGCCAACTCAGGGCAGGGCCGGTGCCGTGCTGCCGCGACCGGGAATATCCTTGGGCTCGCGGGCGATCACGACCGCCATCAGGAGCGAGGCCAGCACGACGAATGCTTCCATCGCGTGGGCCAGCCCGAAATCGCGGCCGGTGGCCGGAATGACGAAGGTGGCGATTCCCTGCGTGAACGCGGCGACGGCATAGGCGACGCCCATGCCGAACGAGCGCACCGCATCGGCGAAGCGCTGCGACAGGAAATGCGGCACCAGGGCGAACACGCCGCTCGACGAGGCGCCGAGCAGCAGCGCCGTGGGCGTCACCACGGAGAGATGCCCCGCGCCCGCGAAGGGAACGATGCCGGCCATCGTGATCCCGATGCAGACCAGGACCACCGCCCGTTCGCCCAACCGCGAGGTTGCCCAGCCGCACAGCAGCTTGCCGCCGATCGAACCGATGGAATAAGCGGCCACCGCGGCGAAGATGCCGTCGGGGGCGAACCCGTGTTCGACCTTCAGCAGCGTCGGGTAGAAGTTGTAAACCGCCGCCGTCTGGAACTGCAGCGCGGCCATGAACAGGCAGGCCTGCCATGCCGCCGCGTCCAGACGGAAGGCGCCGGTGGCGCGCGCCGGCTCCTTCCGTCTGGATGCGGCCTCGCTCGCGCGCTCCTGCTGCATGCGCAGCCACACCGGGCTCTCCTGGATGCCGACCCGGATGAAGATCGCCAGCACGGCCGGTACGACGCCGACCAGGAACAGCGATCGCCAGCCAAAGGCCGGCAGCAGGATCGCCTGCGCGCCGGCGGCGGCGAAGAAGCCGAATTCGTAGCCGGCCATCATCAGCGAGGACGCCACCGAACTGGCCTTTACCGGAACCGTTTCCATCAGCAGCGCGGCCGACGCCGTCCATTCCCCACCAAAGCCCATGCCGAAGAGGAACTGGACGACGAACAGGGCGCCATAGCTCCACGCCAAGCCGGACATGCCGGAAAAGGCGGCGAACCAGATCACGCCGATCATGAAGGTGAGCTTGCGGCCGTATCGGTCGGCGAGCCAGCCCCAGCCGACGTTGCCGAGGATGCGGCCGAGGCTCTGGGCGGTGATCACCAACCCCATCGCGGTCAGCGACACGTCGAAATGCTTGCCGATCTCCGGCAATACCAGCAGCAGCGCGACCTGGTCGAAGGCGTCGAGGAACCAGCCGAGGAAGCAGGCGAGCACCAGCCGCCAGTGCGGCCGCAGAAGAGCGAAGGGTCCCTCGCTCGGGGATACATGCTGGTCCATAGCGTTTCCTCGGACGGGAGACTGCAACAGCGTCCGGGATCTGCCAAGTCGTGCGAACGGGAACGGCCGCCCATAGGCTGCACAGCGGCAGGCAACGCACAGCTATCTCGGCCGGACGACCTGGGGCTCGCCGGTCAGGCGCCGAGCAGGGCCACGATCTTGTCGAGCTGTTCGAGGCTGGCGTATTTGAGGCGGACTTCGCCGCCCTCGCCCTTGTGGTTGATGTCAACCGCGAGGCCGACGCGGTCGGTCAGGCGGCGTTCCAGCGCTCTCGTATCGGCGTCCTTCACCTTGCGGCTCACCCTGGCAAAGCCCTCGGCCCGCTCGGCCTCCTCCTTCTCGCGCTTGATGAGATCCTCGATGGCGCGAACGGACAGGCCGCGGGTCACGATGCGCTCGGCCAGTCCGTCGGGGTCGCCGGCATTGCACAGGGCCCGCGCGTGCCCGGCCGAGATCTGCCCGGACGAGAGAAGATGACGGGTTCGCTCCGGCAGCTTGAGCAGGCGCAGGGTGTTGTTGACGTGGGGCCGACTCTTGCCGATCACCCTGGCGAGGTCGCCTTGCGAATAGCCGAATTCGATCCCCAGCCGCTCGTAGCCCTCCGCTTCCTCCAGCGCGTTGAGGTTGGTGCGCTGGACGTTCTCGATGATGGCGATTTCCAGCGCCTGCTTGTCGTCGGCCTCCACGGTCACGACCGGCACGTCGTGCAGGCCGGCGCGTTGCGCCGCCCGCCAGCGTCGTTCGCCGGCGATGATCTCGTAGGCATCGGCCTGCCCGGCCACGGTGCGCACCAGGATCGGCTGGATGATGCCCTTTTCGCGCACGGAGTCGGTGAGTTCGGCGAGGTCGGCTTCGTCGAACACGGTGCGGGGGTTGCGCGGGTTCGGGCGCAGGAACTCGATGGGCAAGCGCTTCTGCCCGCGCACGCGCACCACGGCGTCGGCCTCGCCGCCGCTGTCGCCGATCAGCGCGGCGAGACCGCGCCCGAGCCGCGAACGCGTCTCCTCTTGAGGTTGGGTTTTCATCTCTGTCGATCCATGGGTGCGCGAGGGGCGGCGCGCGAAGTCAAGCGGCACGAAGATGCTGCTCGCGGCGGATCACCTCCGAGGCGAGCTTGAGGTAGGCTTGGCTGCCCGGGCATTTCAGGTCGTAGAGAAGCGCAGGCTTGCCGTGCGAGGGGGCTTCCGAGATGCGGACGTTGCGCGGGATCACCGTGTCGTAGACCTTGTCGCCGAGGAAGCCGCGCACGTCGGCCACGACCTGGTTGGCGAGATTGTTGCGGGCATCGAACATGGTCAGCACCACCCCGTGGATGGCGAGGCTCGGGTTCAGCGTGCCCTTGACCTGTTCCACCGTGGACAACAGCTGCGACAAGCCTTCGAGGGCGAAGAACTCGCACTGCAGCGGCACGAGAACGGCGTGGGCGGCGGCGAGCGCATTGATCGTCAGCAGGTTGAGCGAGGGCGGGCAGTCGATCAGCACGTAGGTGTAGCCCTCCGCGCCGGGCGCGCGGCGATGGCCCTGCTCGGCATCGAAGTCCAGGACGGCGTTGCGCAGCTTGTAGGCGCGGTCCTTCTCGCCGGCGATTTCCAGCTCGATGCCCAGCAGGTCCATGGTGGAGGGTGCCACCGACAGCCGCGGCACGGCCGTTTCCTGCACGGCCTCGGCGAGCGAGGCTTCGCCGGCCATCACGTGGTAGGTCGAGGTTTGCCGGTGCCGGCGGTCGATGCCGAGGCCGGTCGAGGCGTTGCCCTGCGGATCGAGGTCGACGATCAGCACGCGCTCGTTGATCGCGGCCAGCGCCGTGCCGAGGTTGATCGCCGTCGTGGTCTTGCCGACGCCACCCTTCTGGTTGGCGAGGGCAAGGACCCGCAGAACAGTTGCCAGCGGCACGGCATCAATCTCCACCGGCCGGGCAGGCGGCCGTTTCGGGCGCGGCGGCCCTGACGATCAGGAGGCTCGCTCCGCTCCGGGTACGACTGGGAACGGATTCGAAGCGGAATCTACGTGCCCCCTCGGACGCGGTCAATTCGGCCTCGACGGTTTCGCCCCGGGGAAACACGCCGGTGGCGCCGGCGGCGAGCAAGGGCGCCGCCAGCATGAGGAGTTGCGGCAAGGGCGCGAGCGCCCGCGCGCTCACCGCCTCGATGGGCTCGGTCAGGGCCGGCACGACGCTCTCGATGCGGGCGGCATGGATCACCACCGGCGCGCCGGTTTCCCGCCCGACCTCGCGAAGAAAGGCGGCCTTGCGCTTGTCGCTCTCCACGAGGTGCACGCGCGCGCCCGGCTCGTCGGCGAGGACGATGGCGGTAACGAGGCCGGGAAATCCGCCGCCCGAGCCGAGATCGGCCCAGAGCCGGGCTTGCGGCAGCGCCGCCGCGACCTGCAGGCAATCGCCGATGTGGCGCGTCCACAGTTCAGGGAGCGTTGCCGGCGAAACCAAGTTGATCGTCGCCTGCCAGCGCACGAGCAGGGTCGCGTAAAGGTCGAGGCGGCGACGCGTCGCCTCCGGCAGGCCGTCGAGAACGGCGTCGCGATCCCTCATCTGCTGCGACGCGGGCTGCGAACGAGACACGTTACGCGCTGGCCTGATCCGGCGGCCGCGAGCGGCGGGCATGGGCGGCGAGCAGGGTCAGCGCGCTCGGCGTCATGCCCTCAATGCGGCCGGCCTGCCCCATCGTCGCCGGGCGCACCAGGGCGAGCCGCGCCTTGATCTCGTTGGACAGGCCGGGCAGCGCGGCGACGTCGAGGTCGGCGGGGATGACGAGGCCTTCGTCGCGGCGGAAGGCGGCGATGTCGGCCGCCTGCCGGTCGAGGTAGACGGCATAGCTCGCATCAATGGCGAGCTGGGTGGCGGTGGTGGCGGAAACGCCGGCCAGCGCCGGCCAGATCGCGCGCAGCCGATCGAAGGTCACGCCGGGAAAGCCGAGCAGGTCGAAGCCGCTGCGGCGCACCCCGTCGCGGTTGACGGCGAGGCCGTGAGCGGCGGCCTCGTTGGGCGAGAGCATTTCCCGACGCAGCACGCCGAGGGCCGCCTCGTAGGCCGCCGCCTTGGCGGCATAAGCGCGGTCGCGTTCGCCGCCGACGAGGCCGAGGGTGAGCCCGCGACCGGTCAGACGCGCATCGGCGTTGTCGGCGCGCAGGGTCAGCCGGTATTCGGCCCGCGAGGTGAACATGCGGTAGGGCTCGCTGACGCCGCGGGTGACGAGGTCGTCCACCATCACGCCGAGGTAGGCCTCGCTGCGGTCGAAGACAGCCGGTGCGGTGCCGGCGGCGTGACGGGCGGCGTTGAGGCCGGCGAGAAGGCCCTGGCCGGCCGCTTCCTCGTAACCGGTGGTGCCGTTGATCTGCCCGGCCAGGAAAAGCCCGGCGACGCGCTTGGTTTCCAGCGCGAACGTCAGTTCGCGCGGGTCGATGTAATCGTATTCGATGGCGTAGCCCGGCTTGAGCACGGTGACGTGGGCGAGGCCGGGGATGGTGCGCAGGAAGCGGTCCTGCACGGCGGCCGGCAGCGAGGTCGAGATGCCGTTGGGGTAGATCGTGGGATCGTCGAGCCCTTCCGGCTCCAGGAAGATCTGGTGCGAGGCGCGTCCGGCAAAGCGCGAAACCTTGTCCTCGATCGAGGGGCAGTATCGCGGACCACGACCGGAGATGGCGCCGGAGTACACCGCCGAGAGCGCGAGGTTGTCGGCGATGAGGCGGTGCCCGGCCTCGGTGGTCCCGGTGACGAAGCAGTCGACCTGCGGGTTGCGGATCGCGCGGGTGAGGAAGGAGAAGGGCTCCGGCTCGGGATCGCCGCCCTGCCGCTCCAGGCTCGCCCAATCGATGGTGCGCCCATCGAGGCGCGGCGGCGTGCCGGTCTTCAAGCGGCCGAGCGCGAAGCCGTGGCGAACGAGGCTGGCGGACAGGCGCTGCGAGGCCGCGTCGCCGTCGCGCCCGGCCGCCCAGCGCTCGGCGCCGCGATGGATGACGCCGTTGAGGAAGGTGCCGGTTGTGAGCACCGCCGCGCCGCAGGCGAGACGGCGCCCGTCGGCGAGAGCGACGCCGGCGAGCCGGCCATCGACGACGTCCAGCTCCGCCGCCTCCCCCTCACAGAGCGTGAGGCCGGGAACCTCGGCCAGGGCCGCCGCCATCGCCTCGCGGTAGAGCCGGCGGTCGGCCTGGGCGCGCGGTCCGCGTACCGCCGCCCCCTTGGATCGGTTCAGAACCCGGAACTGGATGCCGGCGGCATCGGCGACGCGGCCCATCAAGCCGTCGAGCGCATCGATCTCGCGTACGAGATGGCCCTTGCCGAGGCCGCCGATCGCGGGGTTGCAGGACATCACCCCCACGGTACCGCGCTTGTGCGTGACGAGGGCCGTGCGCGCCCCGATGCGCGCGGCGGCGGCGGCGGCCTCGCAGCCGGCATGGCCACCGCCGACCACGATCACGTCAAAAATCTCGCCCGCGCTGCTCAAGACTGGCCGCATCCGTCCGTGGAAACCCCGACCTTGGCTTACACCCGGCGAACGCGAATGTCCTGCGCTGCGGAACCACACGGGGCCGAGTGTTTCACGTGAAACAGGCGAACGGAGGCGGAACCTCGGGGAACGATCCCGTCCGCCGCGCACTGTGTTTCGGCAGATGTTTCAGGCGAGGAGTGTTCCATGGCAAGCCTTTATCCCGTGGCCGGCGCCGCCGTCGCGTTCGCCGGCGCCGACAAGCTGGTCGGACGCGGCTATGACGGCCTGTTCCATCATCTGGGCTGGAGCGAGGAGCAGGTCCGCGCCGCCGCACTCGCTGAGACGACCGGCGGCCTGCTGATGATGATGCGGGCGACGCGGCGTATCGGCGGCGCCCTGGTCGCGGCCGTGTCCACGGTGGTCCTCCTCAACGAACTCGGTCGCGGCGACACCAAGCTCGCCGCCTCGCGCGCGCTGGTGCTCGCTTCCGGCGTCGCCGCCTTCGTCGCGCCGGGATCGAAGGACTGACGCATCGGACCGGAGATCGGCTTGGCTCCGCTGCTTCGGCGCCGCGCGGCTTATTTCCCGATGCAGAAGCGCGAGAAGATGTCGCCGAGCACGTCCTCGACGTCGACGGCGCCGATCAGCCGATCGAGGGCGCTGCGCGCCGCCCGCAGCTCTTCGGCGAGGAGTTCGGGCGGGGGCGCCTGCGCTGCCCGGTCCAGTGCGGCGAGCGCAGAGGTGAAGGCGCGTCTGTGACGCTCGCGGGCAATCAAACCGCCGCCGCCGGCAAGGTTGCCGGCGAAGGCCGTCAGGCGGGTCAGCAGGACGTCGAGGTTGTGCCCGGTCAGCGAGCTGATCGCCAAAACCCCGTCCGCCTCGGCGTCGGCAAGCTGCCGAACGCCCGGAAGGTCCGACTTCGCCGCGAGGTGCCAGACCGGCGCTTCGCCGGCCGGTGGCTCGCCCTCTCCCGGACCTTGCTCCAGCCAGAGCACGAGGTCGGCCGCGCCGGCCCGTTCGCGGGCGCGGCGGATCCCGATCTGCTCGACCGGCTCGGACGTGTCGCGCAGGCCGGCGGTATCGACCAGCGTCACCGGGCAGCCGCCGAGGTCGAGGTGAACCTCGATCGGATCGCGGGTGGTACCGGCCACCGCCGACACGATCGCCGCCTCGCGCCGGACCAAGGCGTTGAGCAGCGTGGACTTGCCGGTGTTGGGCGGCCCGGCGATCACCACCTGCACCCCCTCGCGCAGCCGCTCGGCCGCCGATCCTGCCGCCAGCTCGCGGCGCAGGGCCGCGCGCACCGGGTCGATGGCCGCGCCGACCCCGGCCGGCAGCATTTCGGCAAGGTCGACGTCGTCGGCGAAGTCGATCGCCGTTTCCACCAGCGCCGCCGCCTCGATCAGCGCCGCCCGCCAGGGCGCCGATGCCTGGCGCATCGCGCCGCCGAGC
>CAXTMA010000008.1:0-37218 GCA_964245015.1 uncultured Beijerinckiaceae bacterium
GTGTTGCACCGCACCGGCGACCCCGTGCTGACGCTGGCCAACGCCACCGCCTACCTCGAAGCCTTCGGGCACATCGCCATCGCCTGGATCTGGCTGAGCCAAGTGCTGGCCGGGCACGGCCGGACCGGCGCCTTCCACCACGGCAAGCGGCAGGCGTGCCGGTACTTCTTCCGCTGGGAGCTGCCCAAGGCGCTGGCGCAGCTCGACGCCCTGCGCGCGCTCGACCGATCGGCGCTCGACATGGCCGACGCGTGGTTCTGAGCCCGGTCAGAACCGAGTTTCTGACCTGCGCTCAGCGCGGGCGGCGCTTGCGGATGTAGAGCGTCTGCTCGACCGCCGCGACGGTCCGTCCGCCGCCGTCGACCACCGTGATCTTGAAGTCCTGCAACAGCTTGTCGCCGCCGGCGGTCGCCGCGCGAACGACCGCCACGATCTCGGGGGTGAGCCGGAAGGCGGCCGTCACCGTGCCGCGGCCGGGGCGCACGAAGTCGATGCTCGCCCGCTTGGCCCAGATCACGTAGCCGCGCCCGAGCTCGTGGCGCAGCAGCAGGGCGTAGAACGGGTCGGTCATGGAGAACAGGCTGCCGCCGTAGTGCGCCCGCTCCAGGTTGCGGTTGAGGAGCCGGTCGGCGAGGCGGACGTCGAGTTCGCGGAAGTCGGGCGAGATGCGGGTGACCGCGATGCCGGTGAACAGGAACGGCGGCCACAGGTTGAGGACGCGCCGGGCGGTCGCGGCGCGCACCCTCAGCCCAGCACGCCGCCGGTGACCGTGACGCCGCCGTCGACCACGAGAGTCTGCCCGGTGGTGAAGCGCCCGGCGGCGGAAGCGAGGAAGATCGCCGCGCCGGCGATGTCGTCGGGGTCGCCGATGCGGCGCAGCGGGGTCGCCCGCTCAACCATCGCCGCCCGCTTCGGGTCCTCCCACAGGGCGCGGGCGAAGTCGGTCTTAATCAGGCCCGGCGCGATGCAGTTCACCCGGACGTTGTGCTCGCCCCATTCCACGGCGAGGTTGCGGGCGAGCTGCATGTCGGCCGCCTTGGACACGTTGTAGGCGCCGATCACCGGCGAGCCCTTCAATCCGCCGATGGACGACACGATGATAATGGATCCATCGCGCCGCGCAATCATGCCGGGCGCGACGAGCTGCGCCAGCCAATGGTTCGACACGATGTTGTTGTCGAGGATCTTGCGGAACTGCTCGTCGGTGATGCCGCCCATCGGCCCGTAGTACGGGTTGGAGGCGGCGTTGCAGACCAGCACGTCGACCGGGCCGAGCTTCGTCTCCGTTTCGGCGATCAGCCGCTCCAGGTCGGGCTTGGACGAGATGGAGGCGGCGATCGCCACCGCCCGGCCATGCCCCGCCTCGATCTCCCGGGCCACCGCCTCGCAGGCGTCGATCTTGCGCGACGACACGACGACACGGGCGCCCTGCTCGGCCATCCGCAGGGCGATCGCCTTGCCGATGCCGCGCGACGAGCCGGTGACGACGGCGACCTTCCCGGAAAGATCGAAGAGGGACATGGGCCTACAATCCATACCTTGGTTGCTGATCGCACCTGATCACAGACGCCGCCAGACCCCGGTGAGCTTGCAACCGAGGCAGGCTTCCAGAGCGGTCATCTGATCGGCATCGGGCACCGCACCCGCGTTCACGCCCCGCACCGCGAAACGCCCGAAGGCGCAGGGCCAACCGAAGGCGAGGTCGTTCAGCGATACCGGCCGATGGCAGCACGGCGTCATCGCGTCGAGACGGGTCCATATTTCGTCGATGTATACGGTGTCGAGCATGCCGTGAAACCAGTCCTCTACGTCCACGGAGCAGTAGGGGCACCGGACGCCTTCCCAATTCCCGAAGGGATGGAACAATTGAAGCTGTTCGTAATATTTGAAATCGACCTGATCGGGAGATGTTGCCATGGTCTTGAGAAGCGCGGCCGCGCGAGTCGCGGCTTGCAGCGACGGCTGCCACTCGGGAGCGCGCGGAACCAGAAAGAACACGTTCTCCGACATCACGGCTCCCGCCGAAGATCGCCGCTCTATCCCGCCAGCCTACTCCGCCGCCTGAGCGGCCGGTGGCGCGTTGGTGTAGCGCTTGAGTTCGAGGCGGGCGATGGTGCGGTTGTGCACCTCGTCGGGGCCGTCGGCGAGGCGCAGGGTGCGCACGTGGGCGTAGCTCCTGGCGACGTCGAAGTCGTCGCACACGCCGCCGCCGCCGTGGGCCTGGATGGCGTCGTCGAGGATCGCCAGCGCCATCCGCGGCGCCGCCACCTTGATCATCGAGATTTCCAGCCGGCCGGCCTTGGCGCCGACCTTGTCCATCACGTCGGCCGCCTTGAGGCACAGCAGGCGCGTCATCTCGATGTCGATGCGCGCCGTGGCCAGGCGCTGTTCCCAGATCGACTGCTCGGCGATGCGCTTGCCGAAAGCCGTGCGGGCGAGCAGCCGGCGGCTCATCGCCTCCAGCGCCGCTTCGGCGACGCCGATGGTGCGCATGCAATGATGGATGCGCCCGGGCCCCAGCCGCCCCTGCGCGATCTCGAAGCCGCGGCCCTCGCCCAGGATCAGGTTGGCGGCCGGCACGCGCACGTCGGTGAGCAGCACTTCGCCGTGTCCGTGGGGCGCGTCATCGTAGCCGAACACCGGCAGCATCCGGCGGATCTCCACGCCGGGCGTATCGAGCGGCACCAGGATCTGCGACTGCTGCTTGTGGCTCTGCGCGTTCGGGTCGGTCTTGCCCATCACGATGGCCAAGGCGCAGCGCGGGTCGCCGACGCCCGACGACCACCACTTGCGGCCGTTGATGACGTAGTCACCGCCCTCGCGGCGGATCGAGGTTTCGATGTTGGTGGCATCCGACGAGGCCACGTCGGGCTCGGTCATCAGGAACGCCGAGCGGATCGCGCCGTCCATCAGCGGCCGGAGCCAGCGGTCCTTCTGCGCCGGCGAGCCGTAGCGGTGCAGCACTTCCATGTTGCCGGTGTCGGGCGCCGAACAGTTGAAGGCTTCCGAGGCCCAGCCGACCCGGCCCATCTCCTCCGCACATAAAGCATAATCGAGGTTGCTCAGGCCGGCGCCGTGGTAGTCGGGCGTATCGTGACCGGGCGCCGGCGGCAGGAACAGGTTCCACAACCCTTGCGCCCTCGCCTTGCGCTTGAGGTCCTCAACAACGGCCGGAACCCGCCAGCGGTCGGCGCCGAAGGCGGCCATCTGCCCGTGATAGGTCGCCCTGGCCGGCTCGACCTCGCCGTCCATGAAGGCGCGAACCCGTCCCCGCCAGTGCTGCTGGGTGTCGGACAGCGAGAAATCCATCGGCGACAGTCTCCTGGCAGGCCATGCGGCAAGTTCTGGCGCTGGGATACCGCCGCTTCGATAGGCAAAGATGGAGCATCTTGCCATCCGGCGAAAGACCGAAGCCCTGCTCCGCCGTTCCCAGCCTCGGCGCCGTTTACCGGACCCGGTCCTTGCGATAGGCAGCATACTCTTCGTATGAAAGCGGCGGCGGAGAGTCCATGGCACTCGATGCGCAGACACGGGGCGAACTGATCGCGGCGGTGCGCCGCTTCGTCACCGGACGCCTGCGCCCGCTGGAAGCGCAGGTCGCCGAAGAGGATGCCATTCCCGACGCCGTGGTCGACGAGATGCGCGGCCTCGGTCTGTTCGGGCTGTCGATTCCCGAAGACTACGAGGGCCTCGGCCTCGGCATGGAGGACGAGTGCCTCGTCGCCCTGGAACTCGGGCGCACCAGCCCCGCCTTCCGCTCGGTGGTCGGCACCAACATCGGCATCGGCAGCCAGGGGCTGGTGCTGGCCGGCAGCGACGCGCAGAAGCGGCGCTGGCTGCCGCGCATCGCGTCGGGCGAGATCATCACGGCGTTCTGCCTGACGGAGGCCGAGGCCGGGTCGGACAGCGCGTCCGTGCGCACCAGGGCGCGGCGCGCAAGCGGCGGCGACGATTACGTGCTCGACGGCGCCAAGCGCTACATCACCAACGCCGACAAGGCTTCGCTGTTTACCGTGATGGCGCGCACAAACCCCGACGAGCCGGGATCGAAGGGCATCAGCGCCTTTCTCGTGCCGGCCGACACGCCCGGCGTCAGCCTCGGCAAGCCCGAGCGCAAGATGGGCCAGCACGGCGCCCACGTGTGCGACGTCACCTTCGACGGCGCCCGCGTGCCGGCCGCCAACCGCCTCGGCGCCGAGGGCGAGGGGTTCAAGCTGGCGATGCGGGTCCTCGACCGCGGACGCCTGCACATCGCCGCCGTGTGCACCGGGCTGGCCGACCGGATCCTGGAGGACGCCCTGGCGTATGCCGGCGGGCGGCGGCAGTTCGGGCAGCCGCTCACCTCCTTCCAGCTCGTGCAGGCGATGATCGCCGACTCGAAGACGGAGATCCTGGCTGCCCGCGCGCTTGTGCTGGATGCCGCGCGGCAGCGCGACGCCGGCCAGCCGACCACGCTGGAAGCCGCCGCGGCCAAGCTGTTCGCCTCCGAAATGGTGGGGCGGGTCGCCGACCGCGCCGTGCAGATGCTGGGCGGTGCCGGCTACATCGCCGATTACGGTATCGAGCGCTTCTACCGCGACGTCCGGCTTTTCCGCATCTATGAAGGGTCGTCCGAGATCCAGAAGCTGGTGATCGCCCGCGAAACCCTGAAGCGGGGCGGCTGATGCGGCAGCCGCCGGAGCGCCTGGTGCTGGCCTCCTACCCCTATCATACGACGATCGAGCCGCGCTTCGGCGACGTCGACGCCCTGCGCCACCTCAACAACGTCGCGCTGGCCGGCATCTTTGAGGAAGCGAGGCTGCGCTTTTCCGCCGGCTTCCGCCATCATCCGGCCGGTGAGGGCAACGAGCGCCCGATGCTGGCCGAGGCGACGATCCGCTACCTCGCGCAAGGGCACTATCCCGGCACGCTCACCGCCGGCGTCGGCGTGCTGCGGGTCGGGCGCTCGTCCTACGCCATCGGGCAGGCGCTGTTCCAGAACGACCGCTGCATCGGCACGGCCGACATCGTCATCGTGTACACCGCTGACGGCCGCCCGCACCCGCTGCCCGAACGCTTCCGCGCCGCGCTCGATGCGGCGCTGATTCCGCTCGCGCCCGCCTGAGCGCGGCCTTTCCCACGGCGCCAACCGGAGGTCATCCCATGCGCGAAGCCGTTATCGTTTCCACAGCCCGCACGCCGATCGGCAAGGCCTTTCGCGGCGCGCTCAACAACACCCAGGCGCAGGCGCTGGCCGCCCACGCCATCGCCCACGCCGTGTCGCGCGCCGGAATCGACTCCGGCGAGGTCGAGGACGTGGTGATGGGCTGCGGTCGCCAGCAGGGCTCGCAGGCGACCAACATCGGGCGTCAGGCGGCCCTGCGCGCCGGCCTGCCGGTCACCGTGCCCGGCCAGAGCATCGACCGGCAGTGCGCGTCGGGCCTGATGGCGGTGGCAACCGCCGCCAAGCAGATCATGGTCGACGGGATGAGCGTGGCGGTCGGCGCCGGGGTGGAGTCGATCACCCTGGTGCAGAACGAGCATTCCAACGTGTTCCGCACCCAGGATCCCTGGCTCAGCGAGCACCGGCCGCACACCTACATGTCCATGCTGGAAACGGCCGAGGTGGTGTCGGCCCGCTACGGCGTCAGCCGCGAAGCGCAGGACGAATACGCGCTGCGATCGCAGCAGCGCACGGCCAAAGGTCAGGCGCAGGGCATCTTCGACCACGAGATCGTGCCCATCAACACCACCACCCTCGTCACCGACAAGGCGACCGGGCAGACCAGCGAGCGCGAAGTGCGCCTCGCCAAGGACGAAGGCAACCGTCCCTCGACAACGCTGGACGACCTCGCCAAGCTGCAACCGGTGTTCAAGAACGGCATGGAGGTGACGCAGGGGCGCTTCATCACCGCCGGCAACGCCTCGCAGCTGTCCGACGGCGCCGCCGCCATGGTGCTGATGGAGGGCAAGGAGGCCGAGCGCCGCGGCCTGGAGCCGCTCGGCGCCTATCGCGGCATCGCGGTGGCCGGCTGCGATCCCGACGAAATGGGCATCGGCCCCGTCTTTGCCGTGCCCAAGCTGCTCAAGGCGCACGGGCTCACCGTTGACGACATCGACCTGTGGGAACTCAACGAAGCCTTCGCCGTCCAGGTGATCTACTGCCGCGACCGGCTCGGCATCCCCGACGAGAAGCTCAACACCTGGGGCGGCTCGATCGCGGTCGGCCACCCCTACGGCATGACCGGCGCCCGGCTCGTCGGCCATACACTGCTCGAAGGCCGGCGCCTCAGGGCCAGCGGCGGCAGGGCCAGGTACGGCGTCGTCACCATGTGCGTGGGCGGCGGCCAGGGTGCGGCGGGGCTGTTCGAGATCTTCTGACGGCGCGACCGCGAACCGGTCGCGGAGCGCGGGTGGTCCGAGGCCGCTTCTTTCTCTGGCGCGGCGAGGACGCTCCCGGCCACCGATCCGCTCGGCCGAAGGTCGCGACGGCCTGCGCCGGGCGCGGTGACGTACCTTGATCGGTGGTCATCTCGCTCGGGATCGGCGCTTATGTCGCTCGCGACCACCGCTGTTTTGCGGCGCCCGCGCGGGCTTTGTTGCCTATAGGCACGGCTGCCAACTCGCCATCCGGAGGCGCCGTGACTTCGTCCGCCATGCTGTACATCACCGCCGCCGTCATGACGGCCGGCGGCCTCCTCATCCTTCTCGTCGGCAAGCACCGGACGCCGTTGGAGCAGCTGCACTCGATGTGCCACGGCATCGTGCCGCTCATCGCCGCCTGTTCCTACCTCGCCATGGCGACGGGACAGGGCTCGGTGCTGCTGCCGACCGATGCGGCGCACGGCTCGACTCGCATCCTCTACTACGCCCGCTATGTCGACTGGACCTTCACCACGCCGCTGCTGCTGCTCACCCTGACGATGAGCGCGATGCACAACGGGCCGAAGCGGGCCGGCCCGATCCTGGGCGTGATCCTGGCGGACCTGATGATGATCGTCACCGCCTTCGCCTTCGGCGCCTCCGAGGTGCCGGCGGTCAAGTGGACGTGGTTCCTCGTCTCCTGCCTCGCCTTCGTGGGCGTGTACTACGTGCTGTTCGTGCCCAACATGCAGGCCAACGCGTCCGAGCGCTCCGACGTGCGGCGGACCTACCGGCGGCACGCCGCCATCCTTTCGGTCATCTGGCTGATCTATCCGCTCATCCTGGCGGTCGCCCCGGACGGGGCCGACCTCATCGGCGATGCCGCCGCGGTGCTGGGCATCGCGGTGATCGACGTGGTCGCCAAGGTCGTCTACGGCCTGATGGCGGTCGCCGCCGACACCAGGGCGACCGAGCGCGACCTCGCCGACGCGCCGATCCTGCGTCCATCCTCGCTGCGGATTGCCTGAGCGGACGAACTCAAGGGTCCAGCACCGGCGCGAACACCCCGACGAGACCCGGGCGGACGAACAGGTCCACCGCCGACGCCTCGTCGATGTCGTGGACCCAGTGGTGCAGCTCGGCGGCGGCGTTGACAAGGCCGGTCACCACCAGCGCCGCCACCGTCGGGTCGACGGGGCGGATCGAACCGTCGGCGATGCCGTCCACGATGATGCCGGCGGTGCGCTGCGACAAGCGATCGAAGTCGCCGATCAGGCTCGGGCGCATCCCTTCCGGCATCGCCGACAGGGCTGAATAGCGCAGCAGCGGCCCGTGCTCGGATCGTTGGTGGCGGACCAGCGCCACCGCCACCGCGCGGAGCCGGTCCCAGCCGGACCCCAGCGAGCGCGGCGCCGCCCGATGCGCCGCCCGGATCACCTCGAAGGACCGGGCGAAGCACTGCGCCACGAGGTCGTCCTTGGTCTCGTTGTGGTGGTAGAACGACCCCTTGGTGACGCGAAGCTTAGCCGAGATCCGGTCCACGGAGGCGCCGCGATAGCCGTGTTCGTTCACCAGTTCGGTCGCCGCGCGCAAGAAGGCCTCGCGCGAGACTTCCGCCGCCGCTGCAACGGGCGGGGGCAGGTCGCGGGCGGTCGCCGCCCACCGGATGGGAAAGGGCGCATCCCCGTTGACGAGGCCACCGACGAGGACGTCGGCGAAGCAGCCGGCCGCCCTGGCGTAATCCTCGGGTTCGAAATGCCTCAACCATTCCCTGGCCCAGAGCAGGGCGGAGAAGACGAGGTGGGTGCGCGCGTTCTGCTCGGCGCGCGACAGCGCCGGCCCGACGGCGAACCAGCGGCGCAGGCGCCGGAACAGGTCGGAAAAGGCCGCGCCGGCATTCTCCGCCCCGGGGCCGGTCATCGCCCGCAGGTCCCAGAAGTTGATGTAGGTCGGGCGGCGCCCGGCGGCGATCTCCTCCTGAAGGGCGAAGTACAGGTCGACGAAGCGGCGGAACCGCGCCCACTGGTTCGGCTCGCCGTCGGCCACCGTGACGAGTTCATCCAAGGCTTCCAGCGCGCGCGCCACGCAGGCGGCGGCGAGGTCTTCCTTGCGCCGGTAATAGTAGGTCACGCTCGTCGTGGTGAGGCCGACGCTCGCCGCGACGTCGGCGATGGTGGTGCCGTTGAGGCCGCGGGCGTTGAACAGCCCTGCCGCGGCTTCGAGGATGGTTTCGCGCTTGCGCTCGAAGCGGGCTGTTTGGCGGGGTTCTGGAGCTGTCATGCGCGGGGAATGGGCCTGTCGCTCCCCTTAAACCGATTCTGCTGATTTTCCAAAGGCTTGGATGAGGCAGGACGGTTGCCCTCAGTCTTTCGGCCGAGCCCTCGCGGCTTGATTCGAACAAGCCGTATGGTCCACATAACCCGCCCGCAAAGGGCAGCGCAGAGGGCGCAAAGCGGGCGCTATGGTTGTAGGTATGCAGCTGGTGAAGGTCGAACGCGATGGCGAAATAGCCGTCGTGACCCTGGAGTCGCCTCCGGTCAACGCGCTGTCGACGGCGTTGCGCACGGCGATCG
Source organism: uncultured Beijerinckiaceae bacterium (assembly GCA_964245015.1). GTDB lineage: Bacteria > Pseudomonadota > Alphaproteobacteria > Rhizobiales > Beijerinckiaceae > RH-AL1. The sequence continues at coordinate 8,916 of CAXTMA010000008.1, forward strand.
TGGAGGCGCTGCGGGCGGCCGCCGACGATCCGGCGGTCAAGGCCGTGGTGCTGATGGGCGCCGGGCGGGGTTTTTCCGGCGGCGCCGACATCACCGAGTTCACCAAGCCGCCGCAGAAGCCGTCGCTTCACGACCTGATCGACATGGTCGAGGGCTGTCCCAAGCCGGTGGTCGCGGCGCTGCACGGCATGACGCTCGGCGGCGGGCTGGAACTGGCGCTGGCCTGCCACGCCCGCGTCGCCGTGCCCTCCGCCAGGATGGGCCTGCCGGAGGTCAAGCTCGGCCTGCTGCCGGGCGCCGGCGGCACGCAGCGGCTGCCGCGCCTCGTGGGGGCGGAGGCCGCGCTGGAGATCATCACGTCGGGATCGCCGGTCGCCGCGAACAAGGCCCAGGCGCTGGGCCTGATCGATGCCGTGGTCGCCGAGAATGACCTGCGCGGCGGCGCCGTCGCCTTCGCCGCCACCCTGGTCGCGGAAGCCAAGCCGTTGCGCCGCGTCCGCGACCTCGATGAGAAGATCGCGCCGCTGCGCGGCAGCTCGGCCGTGTTCGACGCCTTCGCCAAGGCCAACGGGCGCAAGTTCCGCGGCTTCGAGGCACCGATCAAGTGCATCGAGGCCGTAAAGGGCGCGGTCGACCTGCCCTTCGACGAGGGGCTGCGGCGCGAGCGCGAGCTGTTCATGGAGCTGCTGGCCGGCGGCCAGTCGGCGGCGCAGCGGCACGTCTTCTTCGCAGAGCGCCAGGCGGCGAAGATCCCCGACGTGCCTGACACCACGGACACGCTGCCGATCCGCAAGGTCGGCGTGATCGGCGCCGGCACGATGGGCGGCGGCATCGCGATGAACTTCCTCAACGCCGGCCTGCCGGTGACCATGGTGGAAACCCGGCAGGACGCGCTCGACCGCGGCGTGGCGGTGATCCGGCGCAACTACGAGGCCACCGCCAAGAAGGGCCGGATGCCGACGGACGACGTCGAAAGGCGGCTGGGCCTGCTCCACACATCCCTCAGCCTCGATGCGCTCTGCGACTGCGACCTGGTCGTCGAGGCGATCTTCGAGCTGATGCCGGTCAAGAAGGACGTCTTCGCCAAGCTCGACGCGATCGCCAAGCCGGGCGCGATCCTGGCCTCCAACACCTCCTACCTCGACATCAACGAGATCGCGTCGGTGACGAAGCGCCCCGACCACGTCATCGGCCTGCACTTCTTCTCGCCGGCCAACGTGATGCGGCTGCTGGAGATCGTGCGCGGCGCGCGAACGTCGAAGCCGGTGATCGCGACCTGCATGAAGCTCGGCAAGACGATCGGCAAGGTCGCCGTGCTGGTCGGCGTGGCTCACGGCTTCGTCGGCAACCGCATGCTGGAGAAAAGGCAACGCGAGGCCGGCAAGCTGATCCTGGAAGGGGCGATGCCCTGGGACGTCGACCGCGTGCTCTACGACTTCGGCCTGCCGATGGGTCCCTTCGCGATGGCCGACCTCGCCGGCCTCGACCTCGGCTGGGAGAAGGAAAAGTCGTCCTCCTCGACCATCCGCGAGATCCTGTGCGAGATGGACCGGCGCGGCCAAAAGAACGGGCGCGGCTTCTACGACTATGACGAGAGCCGCAAGGCGACGCCCTCGCCGGCGGTGGAGGAGGTGATCCTCGATTTCGCCGCCAAGACGAACATCGGGCGGCGCGCGATCTCCGACGAGGAAATCCTGGAGCGCTGCCTGTACCCGATGATCAACGAGGGCGCCAAGATCCTCGACGAGAAGATCGCGCTGCGCGCGTCCGACATTGATACCGTCTGGATCAACGGCTACGGCTGGCCGGTCTACCGCGGCGGCCCGATGCACTACGCCGATACGGTCGGCCTCGCCCGCTTGGTGGAGCGGATGAAATCCTACCAGCACGAGCACGGCGACGACTTCGCGCCCTCGCCGCTGCTGGAGCGCCTCGCCGCCGACGGCAAGACCTTCGCCGCCGCGGCCTGAGGCGTTTCGCGTTCCGGCCGGCGGCCAAACCACTGCTCGATGGAAGAGTTTGAACATGAGCGAGGCGGTACGGGCGGTGACGACATGGCCGGTCCTGTCGGTCACGCAGGCGCATGCGCTGCTGACCGCGCCCGGCGCGACCTTCGAGATGGAAGAAATCGCCCATGCCGGCCGCCCGGTGCGGGCCTGGAAGAACGGGCCGAAGAGCCTCGTCGACATCTGGCTGGCGGCGGCGGCCCATGCCTCGCGCACCTTCATCGTTTCCGGCAGGATCCGCGTCACCTACGACGCGTTCCGCCGCGCCTCGTTCGCCTTCGCCCGGGCGCTGATCGCGGGCGGCGTGGGCAAGGGCGACCGCGTCGCCATCCTGATGCGCAACGAGCCGGAATGGATCGTCGCCTTCTACGGAGCGGCGCTCGCGGGCGCCATCGCGACGCCGCTCAACGCCTGGTGGTCGGCGGCCGAGCTCGCCTACGCGGTCAAGCAGTCGGGGGCGTGCGCGGCGGTGTTCGACGAGGATCGCTTCGCCCGCATGCGCGAAGCGCTGGGTGACTGCGACGCCCTCGCGCTCAGGTTCGTGGCCGGCCTGCGCGCCGCGCCTCCGCCCGGCGTCGTCGCATTAGAGGACGTGATCGGCCGCCCCGACGCCTGGGCCGGGCTTCCGCAGGCCGGGCCGCCGCCGGTCGCGATCGAGCCGGACGACAGCGCCACGCTGTTCTACACGTCGGGCACCTCCGGCAAGCCGAAGGGGGCGCTCGGCAGCCACCGGGGCGTGACCACGCCGGTGTTCGCCACGCTGCTGTCGCAGGCGCGCGCCTTCCTCCGGCGCGGCGAGGCGCCCCCTGTGCCGAGCCCCGACGACCCGCAGAAGCGCTACCTGCTCGCCATACCGATGTTCCACGTCACCGGCTGCTTCGCCGCGCTCAACATCGCGATGGCGATCGGCGCCATGCTCATCATCCTGCGCAAGTGGGATCCGCTGGTGGCGCTGGAACTGATCGAGACGGAGGGGGTGACCTCCATCGGCGGCGTGCCGACGATCGCCTGGCAGCTGCTGGAACACCCCGAGCGGTCCCGATTCGACCTGTCGAGCGTCGATGCGATCAGCTACGGCGGGGCGCCGGCTGCGCCCGAACTCGTCCGCCGCCTCGCCGAAGCCTTTCCGCAAGCGCAGATCGGCACCGGCTGGGGCATGACCGAAACCTGCGCCACCTTCACCCACCACACCGGCGAGGATTACCTCCGGCGGCCCAACAGCTGCGGCCTGGGAACGCCGGTCGGCGAGATGAAGGTCGTCGATGGCGACGGCAATGCCCTGCCGGCCGGCTCGGTCGGCGAACTCTGGGTGCGCGGCCCGCATGTCGTTCAGGGCTACTGGGAGCGGCCGGAAGAGAACGCCGCCACCTTCCGCGACGGCTGGATGAAGACCGGCGACCTCGTGCGCATCGACGCCGACGGCTTCTGCACGATCGTGGACCGCATCAAGGACGTCATCATCCGCGGCGGCGAGAACATCTACAGCGTCGAGGTGGAGGACGCCCTCTACACGCACCCGGCGATCACCGACGCCGCGCTGGTGCCGATCCCGCACCAGGTCCTGGGCGAGGAGGCCGGCGCGGTTGTGACCCTCAAGGCCGGCGCGCATGCCACCGCCGAGGAGCTGAAGGCGCATGTCGCCGCCCGCCTCGCCCCCTTCAAGATCCCCGCCCGCGTGATCCTGATGGACGAGCCCTTGCCGCGCAACGCCAACGGCAAGATCCTGAAGAAGGATCTGCGCGCCCTGTTCGTGCCGCCCCCCGCCCCTCCGACGCCAACCGACTATCTGCCCGTGCTGCAGGAACAGCCATGAACCTCGATTTCTCGCCCGAAGACCTGGCTTTCCGCGAGGACGTCCGCGGCTTCATCGCCGACACCTACCCCGCCGTGCTCCGCGGGAAGCAGATGGACCGCCGCGAGCTGGACAAGGAGGACTTCCTGTCCTGGCACCGCATCCTGGCCCACAAGGGCTGGGTGGCGCCGAACTGGCCGAAGGACTACGGCGGCCCCGGCTGGAGCCCGATCCAGCGCTTCATCTTCGCCGAGGAGCTGGCGGCGGCCGGCACGGTGCCGATCCTGCCCTTCGGCATCTCGATGGTCGCACCCGTCATCCAGGCCTTCGGCACGGCGGAGCAGAAGGCGCGCTTCCTGCCGCCGATCCTGTCGGGCGAGGCGTGGTGGTGCCAGGGCTATTCCGAGCCGGGCGCCGGCTCCGACCTCGCCTCGCTGACGACCAAGGCGGTCCGCGAAGGCGACCATTACGTCGTCAACGGCCAGAAGACCTGGACCACGCTGGCGCAGTTCGCCGATTGGGGCTTCTTCCTGGTGCGCACCGATCCCGGTGCCAGGAAGCAGGCCGGCATCTCCTTCCTGCTCGTCGACATGACGACGCCCGGCGTAACCGTGCGCCCGATCATCACCCTCGACGGCGCCCACGAGGTCAACGAGGTGTGGCTCGAAAACGTCCGCGTGCCGGTCGAGAACCGCATCCACCGGGAGAACGAGGGCTGGACCTGCGCCAAATACCTGCTCGCCCACGAGCGCACCGGCATCGCCGGCGTGGCCCGATCCAAGCGCGGGCTGGAGCGTCTTCGCCAGATCGCCGCCGCGCCGGCGCAGGACGGTTCGACCCTCGCGGACGATCCGTTCTTCGGACGCAAGATGGCCGAGGTCGAGATCGACCTGCTCGCCCTGGAATATACCGAGTTGCGGGCGATGGCGCGGCAGGAGGCCGGCCAGGGATCGGGCAAAGGGCCGGGGCCGGAATCCTCGCTGCTCAAGATCAAGGGCACGGAAATCCAGCAGCGCGCCAGCGAGCTGGTGCTGGAGGCCGCCGGGCAGTACGCGTCCCCGCGCTTCGACGCCGCCACCCTGCCGCTCAACAACGGCCTGCCCGTCGGGCCCCAGCACGCCCAGGGTGCCGCCGACACCTACTTCAACATGCGCAAGGCTTCGATCTACGGCGGATCCAATGAGATCCAGCGCAACATCATCGCCAAGGCCGTGCTCGGCCTGTAGAAGGCGGTTCGTTTCAAGCCGAACGGTTCGGGCGCCCGATGGATTTCAGCCTCAACGACGAACAAAAGCAGCTGCGCGACACGCTCGCGCGGTTCCTGCGCGACCGCTACAAGTTCGAGGACCGGCAAAAGATCCTGCGCTCGGGAGAGGGTTGGAGCCCAACGGTGTGGAAGGCTCTGGCCGAGGATATCGGCCTGCTGGGCGCGGCCTTGCCGGAAGAGGTCGGCGGCTTCGGCGGCGGCCCGGTCGACACCATGCTCATCATGGAGGAACTCGGCCGCGCGCTGGTGGTCGAGCCGTTCCTGGAAACGGTCGTGATCGGGGCCGGCCTGCTGCGCCGCGCCGGGGGCGAGACGGCGGCCGGGCTGATCGAGGGCATCATCGCCGGCACAACCATCACCGCCTTCGCCTGGGACGAGGCCGGCAGCCGGTTCGATCCGGCTCAATGCGCAACCCGCGCCGTGCGCGCAGGCGACCGGGAATGGCGCATCGACGGCACCAAGGCCGTGGTGCTCGCGGCGCCCTTCGCCAGCCACCTGATGCTGACGGCGCGCACGGCCGGCAAGCCCGGCGACCGCGAGGGCTTGTCGCTGTTCGTGGCCAAGGCCGGCTCCGAGGGCATCGGCACCACGGACTATTCCACGGTGGACGGCCGGCGCGCGTCCGAGGTGCGCTTCGAGGGCCTCGCACTGCCGGCCGACGCGCTGCTCGGCGCCGAGGGCGAGGCTTTGCCGATCGTCGAGGCGGTGCTCGACGAGGCCCGCGCCGCGCTCTGCGCCGAAGCGCTCGGCGTGCTGGCCGAACTGCAGCGGCAAACCCTCGACTACGTCAAGCAGCGCAAGCAGTTCGGCGTCCCGATCGGCGCCTTCCAGGTGCTGCAGCACCGTCTCGTCGACATGTTCATGCAGGTCGAGCAGTCGATCTCCATGACCTACATGGCGACCCTGAAGCTCGGCGAGCCGGCGCGCGAGCGACGCAAGGCGGTGTCGGCGGCCAAGGCCTTCATCGGCAAGGCGTGCAGCTTCGTCGGGCAGAACGCGGTGCAGACGCATGGCGGCATCGGCCTCACCGACGAGTTGGCGCTGTCGCACTACTTCAAGCGCGCGGCGATGATCGAAGGCCAGCTCGGCTCGGTGGATTTCCACCTCGCGCGATATCAGGCCGCGGCAAGCGCCGTCTGACGCCTCGGGCCGACATGTGAGGCTTCGAGCCGTCTCAGGTGCGACCGCCGCCCCTCCGGCTGCGGGCTTACCACGCGCGTCGCCGGTCAGCGGACAGCCGCGCAACGAGAACGCAGCCGGCCGAGCCGGCAGCGACGATCACGCAATCGGCCTCGATGGGCTTCGCGCCCACGGTCAGAAGCGCGCGTAGTCTGGCTTGCGCCGTTCGGCGAAGGCGCGAAAGGCTTCGCCCGCTTCCGCGGTCTTGAGGCGGCGCTCGAATTCGGCGCCCTCGGCAGCCATCCGCGCGACGATGGCCTCGCCGTCGCGCATCAGGCGCTTGGTGGCGGCCATCGCGGTCTCGTGCAGTTGCCCGGCGGGAACGACCTTGTTGGCGAGGCCGCAGGCGCAGGCCGCCTCCGCCTCCATCGCCTCGCCGAGCGCGAACAGGGCGAAGCTGCGGGGATGGCCGATGCGCTGCGGCAGCAGCAGGCTTGAGGCTGCCTCCGGCACCAGGGCGAGATCGACGAAGGGCGCCGACAGCCGCGCCCCGGCGGCGAGGTAGACGAGATCGCAGTGCAGCAGCATGGTGGTGCCGATGCCCACCGCCAGACCGGGCACGGCGGCGACCAGCGGCTTGGGAAAGGCGGCGAGACGGCGCAGCACGTCGTAAACGTGACGCTCGGAGTGGCGCAGGTCGCCGCTGGCGATGGCGGCGAAGTCGCCGATATCGTTGCCGGCGGTGAACACGCCGCCGGTTCCGGTGACGACCACGCAGCGGATGGCGGCATCATCGGCGGCGTCGCGCAGCGCCTCGGCCCAGGCGCCGTACATGGCGTTGGTGAGCGCGTTCTTCTTCTCAGGCCGGTCGAAGGTGATCGTCAGGATGGCGCCGTCGCGGGCGGTGAGGAGGTTGGCGGTCATGGCTGTCCCCGGTGGTTCAGTGCGCGGCGACCGGCGCGCGCTGCCGCAGGCCGGCCCGCTCGGCCATCCTGTCGATGAAGGCGGCGGAGGACTCCGGCGCCGTCAGCGGAATCATGTGACCGCCGTCGATCAGCTCGACGTCGACCCCCTCGATCTGCTCGCGGAGCCTGGAGCCGTGCAGCTCGTGGGACAGGATGCGGTCGCCGGTCCCGTACAGCACGCCGACCGGCACCTTGAGGGTGCCGTAGCGTCGGGCGAGGGCCGGCAGTTCGCCGCCGGCCTCGACCAGGTCGCGGCACGCGTTGCGGTAGGTGGCGGGTCGGGCAACCAGCAGGGCGCCGCCGCGGGTGGCGAAGTCGGCCGGGGCCGGGTCGGGCGAGAACAGCATCGTCAGCGTGGCGGCCTGGGTGCGGATGCCGAGCGGGACGGCGATCGTCCAGCCAAGCAGCCGGCGCATCGGGTCGGAGCGCACGGCAAGGCTGCTCAGCGCCTTGGGCGGCTCGCCCTGCGGCTGCGTGGCGGGCGAGATCAGGGCGAGGCCGGCGACCCGCTCGGGATGGTCGAGGGCGAGGGCGAGCGCAACGGCGCCGCCGAGCGAGTGCCCGACGACGAGGGCGCGCCCGATGCCGAGCTCGCGCAGGAAAGCGGCGACGATCGAGGCCTGCGCGCTCAGCGAGGCCCGCGTGCCCGGCTGCGAATAACCGGAGCCGGGCCGGTCCAGCATGATCAGGCGGTAGCGGCCCTGCAACCTTGCCTGGAGCGAATAGGTATAGGTTTGCAGCTGCGAGGCGAGGCCGTGGATCATCACGACGGTTGGCCCGCTCCCCTCGTCGAGGTAGTGCAGCCGCACTCCGTCGACGGTGAGGAAGCGGCCGCAGGGCGGCACCAGCTTGCCGGCATGGCGGGCGACGAGCGCGGTGAAGGCGACCAGCCCGGCAACGGGAAGGACGACCAGCAGGGCGAGGATGGCGAGGGCGATCGTCATCGGTGAAGCAACCGCGCGGCCGTGCCGGGTCGGTCCGAAAACGTCACCACGGAGGCAGGCTCAGGATCACCGTGGAACAGCTGCATGCTCGCGTCCCGCATGGATCGACCTTCTTCGCGAGCTTCCGAGATCTCAGACCCGCCAAGCAATTCAACGGTTCGCGGCCCCGTAGCGTTGCCAGCGGGCGCAACAGTCGCATCGGCCCGCCGCCTTCACCATACCCGTGTCAGGAAAGACGCAAGACCTAGAGCATCAGACCCTAAAAACGGGTCCGATGCTCTAACTTATTGTGCCGCATCGGATTAATCCGAAAACCGCTTCGCACTTTTCGGTCCGATGCTCTAGCAGCCGGTCGGACGGAGTCAATCGCGGCCGCGCACCTGCACCTCCGACGAAAAGCGGATGATCCGGCGACGAGGCGCGCGACGATGACGCCGCGGCATCCCCGTGCCCGTTGTTCGAAAGGGATCGTCGAGCGCCTGCGCCGAGGCATTGCATGGGCGTGACCGCGGCGCCATAGGGGAGCGTCCGCTTCGCCGGGCGCCCGGAGCCTTCGCGTGTCGACCAGCCGCAACGCCGTCCCCCCGCCGCCGGGGCCGCTCGCCGGGATCCGCGTGCTGGAACTGGCCCGCATCCTCGCAGGCCCGTGGGCCGGGCAGCTCCTCGCCGACCTCGGCGCCGACGTGGTCAAGGTCGAGCGGCCCGAAGGTGGCGACGACACCCGCGCCTGGGGACCCCCCTTTATCGAGGCGGCGGACGGCACACGTCTCGGCTCGGGCTACTTCCAATCGACCAACCGGGGCAAGCGCTCGATCGCCGTCGCGCTCGACCGAGCCGAGGGGCAGGCTCTCGTCCGGCGCCTCGCCGGCCATGCCGACGTGCTGATCGAGAACTTCAAGGTCGGCGGGCTCAAGCGGTACGGCCTGGACCATTCCTCGCTCGCCGCCGCCAACCCCCGCCTGATCTACTGCTCGGTGACGGGCTTCGGGCAGGACGGGCCCTATGCCTCACGCGCCGGCTACGACTTCCTGGTGCAGGGTATGAGCGGCGCGATGGCGCTCACCGGCGAGCCTTCGGGCGAGCCGATGAAGACGGCGGTGGCCTATGCCGACGTCTTCACCGGCCTGTACGCCTCCAACGCCATCCTGGCGGCGCTGCATGCCCGCGAGCGTACGGGGCGCGGCTGCCACATCGACATGGCGCTGCTGGACACGCAGGTGTCCGTGCTCGGCAATCAAGCCGTGCACTACCTGCTCACCGGCTCGGCGCCGCCGCGGCTGGGCAACGCCCATACGGCGATCGTGCCCTATCAGGTGTTCCCCGCCAGCGACGGCCACGTCATCATCGCGTGCGGCAACGACGGGCAGTTCCGTCGCCTATGCGCCGTGCTGGGCGCACCGTGGTGCGACCACCCCCTTTACGCGACCAACCCGGCCCGCGTCGCCGGGCGCGAGGTGCTGGTGCCGCTGATCGCGGAACGGACGCAACAGAGGACCAAGGCCGACCTGCTCGCCGCGCTGGAGGCGGTCACCGTGCCGGCGGGGCCGATCAACACCTTGGCCGAGGTGTTCGCCGACCCGCAGGTCGTGTGGCGGGGGATGGTGCGCGAGCTGCCGGGATACAAGTCGCCGGAGCACGGGGCGGTGGGCGGCGTGCCGGCCCTGCGCTGCCCCATCGTCATCGACGGCGTCGCGCAACTGGCCGGGCGGCCGGCCCCGGGGCTCGGCGAGCACGGCGGCGAGGTGCTGGCCGACGCGGGCTGGGGCGGCGGCTGACGGCCTGGAGCATCGGACCCTAAACCGGGTCCGGTCCGATGCTCTAACCTGTCGTGCCGCATCGGATTAATCCGAAAACCGCTGCGCACTTTTCGGTCCGATGCTCTACCCCGCCAGCAGCGGCATGTAGAGCAGCAGGAAGGCGTCGGCGACGTCCTCGACCGGCTCGGTGCAGCCGGTGGAAATCCAGGCGCGGGCGATGTGCAGGCCGCCGCCGATCACGCCCCTGAGCAGCAGGGGCGACACCCGGTCGTGGAAGCCGGGATCGGAGCGCAGCACATCCATGAGCAGCGAGCCGAACTCGTCCAGGCTCGCCAAGAACAGCGCCTCCGCCGCCGGGCTGACGTTGGCCATCTCGATCAGGAACAGCCGGGCGGCGGCCGGATCCCGGCGCAGGTGGTCGAGATAGACGAGCACCGCCGCGCGAATACGCTGGGCGATGGCGCCGGGGCCGCGCGCGCCGGCTACCCGCAGCTGCGCGACCAGATCGCCGTTGACCCTGGCGAAGCACTGCCGGAGCAGATCCTCGCCGTTGTTGAAGGATTCGTAGAAGTACCGCTCCGACAGGCCGGCAGCCGCGCAGATCGACTTGACGCTGATGTTGCGGAAGCCATCCCGTCCGTACAGCTCGATGGCGGCCTTCATCAGTCGGTCGCGCCTCTCCGCCCGGCGTTGTTCGCCGGTCTTGGCGCCCCACCGGCGTTCCGGCTGCGCTTGAGCCTCGCCCGTCATCCGTCTTTCGGAAGAAGGGAGGCGAGTTGCAACTGACATGGCCGCATGTCAGTTGTCGTTCGGCAGTCGCGACGCGTATTCGCAGCTTTTGTCCGGCCCGTTCCGCCGTCTTCGATCGGGTCGGTCGATCTTGCCGGTGAGGTGAGCAGGGACTGCGCTTCCTGTCGCCGGCCCGCGCGATGCGAGCCGGGAGTCGATGCATATCCTGCAGGGCCGAAGATGTCGAACGGGGAAGGCGAAGGTTTGCCGACGGACCTCGACGCATCGGCGATCGCCGTACGCTATCGCCTGGAGCGCGACCGCCGGGCGGCAGGCCGCGGCGAGCGGCGCTACCACGGTATGGGCGGCAAAAGGCGGCCGCTCGCCGATCCCTACACGGCGCCCGGCGAGCGGGCGCCGATCACCGACACGGTTGACGCGCTGATCGTCGGCGGCGGCTTCGGCGGCCTGCTCACGGCGGCGCGGCTGCGCGAGGCGGGCGTGGCCAGGGTGCGGATCGTCGAGGCGGCGGGCGATGTCGGCGGCACCTGGTATTGGAACCGCTATCCCGGCGCCGCCTGCGATATCGAATCCTACATCTACTTCCCGTTGCTGGAAGAAACCGGTTACATGCCGGTCGAGCGCTATTCCAAGGCGGCGGAAATCCGGGCGCACTGCCGGCGCATCGCCGAGCATTTCGGGCTTTACGACGACGCCTTGCTGGCGACACGGGTGCAAACGATCGACTGGCAGGCCGACGAGGCCGTCTGGGCTGTCCGCACCGATCGCGGCGACCATCTGAGCGCGCGCTTCGTGGTGCTGGCGACCGGGCCGTTGAACCGACCCAAGCTGCCGGACGTGCCCGGCCTCGACACCTTCGAGGGGCACAGCTTCCACACCAGCCGCTGGGACTACGCCGTCACCGGCGGCAGCGCGACCGAGCCGCTGACCGGGCTCGCCGACAAGCGGGTCGGCATCATCGGCACCGGCGCCACGGCGGTGCAGTGCGTGCCGCCGCTCGCCGCCTCCGCCAAGCACCTCAGCGTGTTTCAGCGCACCCCCTCCTCCGTTGATGCGCGCAACAACAGCCAAACGGACCCGGCCTGGGTCGCCGGCCTCCAGCCCGGCTGGCAGCAGGCCCGGATGGAGAACTTCACCGCGCAGATGGCCGGCCATTTCGCGCAGGAGGATGCGGTTGGCGACGGCTGGACCGTGCTGGCCCGCGCCGTGCGCGCGCAACTGGCGTCCAATCCCGACAAGCCGGCCGGCAAGGCGAACTTCCCGGCGCTGCTGGCCCAGGCCGACATGGCCAAGATGGTCGAGATCCGCGCCCGCATCGACGGCATCGTCGCCGACAAGGCCACCGCCGAAGCGCTGAAGCCCTGGTTCAGCCTGTTCTGCAAGCGTCCCTGCTTCCACGACGACTACCTCGCCGCCTTCAACCGGCCCAATGTGACGCTCGTTGACACGGAGGGACGCGGCATCGAGTCGATCAACGAAGCGGGGGTGGTCGTCGCCGGCCGGCAGATCGACCTCGACTGCCTGATCTTCGCCACCGGCTTCGAGACCGCATCCGACTTCGCCGAGCGCTCGGGCTTCCAGCTCAACGGGGTCGGCGGACTGTCGCTGACGCGCAAATGGGCCGGCGGCATGGCCTCGCTGCACGGCATGCACAGCCGCGGCTTCCCCAACTGCTTCTTCATCACCCAGGCGCAGTCCGGCATGTCGCCGAACTTCCCGCACATGCTCTCCGAACAGGCCAAGCACGTCGCCCACATCGTCGCGCACTGCCGGACGGCGGGAGTGCGCACGGTGGAGCCCTCAGCCGAAGCCGAGCAGGCCTGGGTCGACACCATCATGCGCACCGGCGCGGGTCGCCTGCGCTTCCTGGAAACCTGCACGCCGGGCTACTACAACAACGAGGGTCGCGTGTCCGCCGCCCTGCTGCGGTCGTTCCCCTACGGCGATGGTCCCGTCGCCTTCATCGACCTCCTGCGCAAATGGCGCAGCGAGGGCGACTTCGCCGGCCTGGAACTCGACGGGGGCAAGACCGGCTCGGGCAAGACCGGCGCGGGCAAGACCGGCGCGGATCGGGCCGGCACCGAAGCGATCGTGGCCGTCGCCGCCGGCGTGGAGGCCTGAGCCGTGGCCCGAAACGCCGAGCGGTCCATCTTCATCACCGGCGCCGCGTCCGGCATGGGACGGGCGACCGCGCTGCTGTTTGCCGGCCGCGGCTGGTTCGTCGGCGCCTACGACCGCGACGCCGCCGCGCTGGCCACCTTGAAGAACGAGATCGGCGCCGGCCTGTTCGCGACCCTCGACGTGACCGATGCCGAAGCCTTCGAGGCGGCCGTTGCCGCCTTCGGCGAGGCGACCGGGGGCACGCTCGACCTCCTGTTCAACAATGCCGGCATCGGCGTGCCCGGCCTGTTCGACGAAACGCCCTGGGCGGACGTGATGCGGGTCATCTCCACCAACCTGCTGGGCGTGATGATCGGCATCCGCGCCGCCGTGCCGCTGCTCAGGGCGACGCCGGGATCGCTGTGCCTGACCAATTCCTCGTCGTCGGCGATCTTCGGCACGGCCGGCATCGCCACCTATTCCGCGACCAAGCACGCCGTGCGCGGCCTCACCGAGGCGCTGTCGATCGAGTTCAAGCGCTTCGGCGGACGCGCCGCCGACCTGCTGCCGGGGCTGGTCGATACGCCGATTCTCCCCGCGAACGTCAATGCGATGGCAGCGCCGGCCGGCATGTGGCGGCTGATTCAGCCAAGCGAGGTCGCGGCGGTGGTGTGGGCCGCCTACCACGGCGACCGCCTGCACTGGTACGTGCCCGACGAATTGAAGGACTTCGACGTGCAGGCGACCGCCGAGCCCGAGCGGGTTCGCGAGGAGCGGGCGGCGCTGGCAGCCTTCCGCTCCTGACAAGACGTTGACGCCTGACAAGACGTGGACGACCGGCGATGCCGAATGGCGGGCCGCGGATATGGGAGGGTGAAGCATGCCGATCCTGGGGACTGTGGCACCCGCGACGCGTGCCGCCGAGCCGGCGGCGGACGACGAGGCGGTGATCGCCGAGTTGCACCGCGCCGTCGCCGCGCAGCGGCGCGCCTTCGCCGCCGACCGCCATCCCTCGCTCGACGAGCGCCGCAGCCGCCTCGCCGCCCTGATGGGCATGATGGCCGCCAACCGCACCCGCATGAGCGAGGCGATGGCGGCCGACTTCGGCGCCCATCCCGCGCCGGCGTCCGATCTCATCGAAGTTCTGGGCGTCCTCGGCCGGGCGCAATTCGTGATGGCGCAGCTGGAAGAGTGGATGCGGCCCTCGGCGCGCGCCGTCGATCCGGCCTTCCTCGGCACGGCCGAAGCCTACGTCCAGCTCCAGCCCAAGGGCGTGGTCGGCAACATCGTGCCCTGGAACTTCCCCTTCGACCTGTCGGTCGGCCCGCTGGTCGAGATGCTGGCCGCCGGCAACCGCGTGGTCATCAAGCCCTCGGAGTACACGCCGGCTTGCGGCGAGCTGCTGCGGGAGATGATCGCCGGCGCCTTCGCGCCCGACCTGGTGCACGTCGTCAACGGCGGCGTCGAACTCGCCCGCGCCTTTTCAACCGTGCGCTGGGACCACCTGCTCTACACCGGCAGCCCCGAGGTCGGCCGCCAGGTAATGCAGGCCGCAGCCGGCAACCTCACCCCCGTGACGCTGGAACTCGGCGGCAAGTGCCCGGCGGTGCTGACGCCGGGCTCGGTCACCGCCAACAACGTCGAATCGGTGATCGGCACCAAGATGGTCAAGAACGGCCAGATGTGCGTGTCGGTCGACTACTGCCTGGTGCCGCGCCGCGACCTCGACAGCTTCATCGAGCACGCGACCAGTTTCGCCAAGCGCGCCGCGCCCAACTATGCGAGCGGCCCCGACTGCACCGGCATCATCTCGCTGCGCCACCTCGATCGGCTCACCGGCCTGCTCGACGAGGCGCGCGAGCGCCAGACCCGGATCGTGCCGCTCGAAACTTCCGCCACCATCGACCGCGAAACCCGCCGCATGCCGATGTCGCTGGTGATCGACCCGGCATCGGACCTGCGCCTGATGCGCGAGGAGATCTTCGGGCCGATCCTGCCCGTGCTGACCTATGAGGACCTCGACGAGGCCATCGCCGGGATCAATGCGGGCGAGCGGCCCCTCGGCCTGTACGTCTTCGGCACCGACAAGGGCGTGACCGACCGCGTCCTCGAGGAGACCACCTCGGGCGGCGCGGCCGTCAACACCTGCGCCATGCAGGGCGCCCTGCCCTCGCTGGGCTTCGGCGGGGTTGGCATGAGCGGCATGGGCCGCCACCACGGCATCGAGGGCTTTCGCGAGTTCTCCAATCCGCGCGGCGTCTTCGTGCGCGGCACGGGCGACGTGATCGACGCCTTCTATCCCCCCTATGCCAAGGCGGCCGCCATCGTTCAGTCCGTGATGGGCTGAGCCCGGCGTTCGCCGCCCCTCCAACGCAAGTGGTGATCCCATGACAGCCGCCGGCCTCGTCGAGCCCTCGCAGCGCGGCGGCCCAGACGCTCCAAATCCGGGCGCACCACGTTCAGCCGCGCCACGCTCCCGGCGGCACCTGCCGGCCTATCCCGCGCCGCGCGCGCGGCGCGCTCATCTCGGCCTCGTGGTGGCGATCACCGTCGCCCTGTACTACGCGCAGTACGTCGGCGGCGGCGTCGCCACCCTGATACTGCCCGACTTGCAGATGCCCTTCATCTACTTCGTCGCCATCCTGGCTGTCGGCAACCTCCTCGGCGCCTTCGCTTCGCTGCTGGCAGGGTTGGCCGACAGATTCGGCCGCAGCAACCTCGTCGTCGGCGGCCTCGTTCTCGTCGCCCTGCTCACGCTCGTCGGCTTTCCCCTGACGAGGGACCGCTTCGTGTTCGGCGTGGAATCGGCGGCGGTGTCCTTCGTCGAGGGCATCGTTCTCGTCGCCACGCCGGCGCTGATCCGCGACTTCTCCCCCCAGGTCGGACGCGCCACGGCGATGGGCTTCTGGACCATCGGCCCGGTGCTGGGCAGCCTGATGGTGAGCGCGGTCGCGACGCTGACCCTGCCGCATTACGGGACATGGCAGAGCCAGTTCGTCATCTGCGGCTGCGTTTGCCTCGCCTTCGCCCTCGCTGCCGCCGTCTTCCTGCGCGAGCTGTCGCCGGCCCTTCGCGACCAGGTCATGGTCAACGAGCACGACAGGGAGCTCAACGAGGCCAATGCCCGCCGCCTGCCGCAGGGGCCTGCGATGAACTTCCCTAGCGCCTTCCGCAGCCTGCTGCGGCTCGACGTGATCGTCTCGGCGCTGGGCGTTTCGGTTCTTCTGCTGTTCTATTACACCGCCGTCGCCTTCGGCACGATCTATCTCGTCACGGTGCTGCACTTCTCCGTCGCCGCCGCCAATGCCGTGGGCAACTGGGCGTGGGGAAGCAACGCCGTCGCCCTGGTCGCCGCCGGCGTGCTGTCGGACCGCCTGCGCGTGCGCAAGCCCTTCATGCTGGTCGGCTCGGTGGTGGCGCTGGCGATGACGGTCGGCTACCTGCTCGCGCCCGAACACCATCCCGGCTGGTGGACGATCGTCGCCCTGAGCTGCGGGCAGTCGGTGGCGGTGGCCGTTGCCTATGCGACCTGGATGGCAAATTTCACCGAAACCGTCGAAGCGCACAACCCCGCGGCAACCGCGATGGGACTTGCGATCTGGGGCTGGCTGCTTCGGTTGGTGGTGACGATCTCCTTCATCGCCATTCCCTTCGTGATCAGCACGGTGACGCCGCTCGTCGGCGCCGGGCCCGTTCTGGCGGAGTTCGCCAGGGTGCACGCCGCGCACGCGCAGCCGAGCGCCGAGCTGATCCAGGCCCTGGGCGCGATCAAGGCCGCCTCCGCGGAGACCGCCGGGCAATGGCGGACGTGGTACTGGATCTGCGTCGCCGGCATCGCTGTTTTCATCGTCTCGATCTTCGCCATGCGCGGCCCTTGGAGCCCTGCCCGGGCGAGGGCGGACGAAGCGGCCCATGATGCCAGCGTCGCGCAGCAGCTGGCACGGATCCGCTCGGTGGACGCGGCAGCGACGCGATGATCGAAGACGCGATTACATGCATATCCATATTGTTACGGCAGATCGACCTGACGTGGCGCAGCGTAGCGCAACAACGACTGTTGCATCCAGGGCACGACCAAGTCTCCTGAAAGCAAAGCGGCCGAAAGAAGGACTGACGTACCGGTCGTTCGAAGATATTCATCGCAGCACGCATCGAAACCACGTCGGTCCCGCGGCGGCCCGAAGCCGACCCGGGCGCAGACCGACCTCAACGACCAGGGCCAGCTCACGCGAACCATGACCGGGGGGTCACGCGCGAGCCGGTGTGCGGCAAACAACAGGGGAGTCTCATGAAAGGTCGTCTTGCCATCGCGGCCGGTGCCGCACTGTGCGCTTGGACCATGTCGGTCACGGCCTCGCACGCCGTTCTCGGCTTCAACGCGGGTGAAACGGACGGCACGGCCTTCGGTGCGCCGCTGCCGGAAGGCGTCTTCGCCGTCGACCTCGAAGGCTATGGCCAGCGCGACATCGACGCCAACCACAACTTCAACACGATCCTGGGACCGGTGCCCGGCGGCAACGGCAATGCGAGCCCCGGACCGGGCCCGAACCTGAGCATCAACATCCCCGACGTCGTCTGGTCGACGCCGATCACCTTCTACGATACCCGGCTGGAGTTCCTGTATTCGGCGCCGGTCGTGTCCACCATCGGCGGCGAGAAGAACGGCATTCCCCCCGGCTTGACGAACCGCACGGACGTGTTCAACCAAGCCTTCGGACCGATCTTCGCCCACAGCTTCGGCAATGGCTTCAATGCCGCGCTGATCACCTTCGTCCGCCCGCCGGCACCCTTTTCCGGCTTCGTCAACCACACCTACGCCGACCTTCGCACCGCCTTCAGCTACGTCAAGAACGGCTACGACTTCACGGTGGTGTTCGGCTACACCGGCACCTTCGGCGGACACCAGGGCGGACGGCAGGGCACCCTGTCGCCGGTTCTGGGCAATGCGGATGCCGTGGACATCGACTTCACCGCGACCAAGAAGTTCGGGCAGTTCGAGTTCGGCGTCGTCGGCTTCGCCTTCACCGACATCAACACTCGCGGTGACAACTCGACGATCCTCCTGAACGGCCAGACCGCAAGCCTTCGCGGCGGCGCCATCGCCGTCGGCGGCCTCGTCGGTTACGATTTCGGCCGCTTCTCCGTGCAGGGTTACGCGACGCGCGAGGTTGCCGGCCGCAACCAGGAGATCATTCCCGGCCTTGGTGGCTTCCGGAACCTTGAAACGCGCGGTTTCCTTCGCATCGTGCTGCCCTTGTACGTCGCGCCGGCGCCGACGGCGGCGTCCCTGGTCAAGGCGCG
The DNA here is from genome assembly GCA_964245015.1 of uncultured Beijerinckiaceae bacterium. GTDB lineage: Bacteria > Pseudomonadota > Alphaproteobacteria > Rhizobiales > Beijerinckiaceae > RH-AL1. Next base: position 26,917 of record CAXTMA010000008.1, read on the forward strand.
CTTCTGACTTAAGCAGGTTTCGCAAAAGTGCCGCGCGGTTTTGCGATCCAAACCTGCGGCATGGCAAAGGCCCAAGCAGGTGAAGCGCTGGCCTGCCAACGCGGACCTGCTTAGCGCCGCAGCGCTCTTCCCGGCGACGGTTCCGGGATCGCTGGGCCGTCGCGGCGCACGATGTTCGAGGACGAGGTGTCCCCGGCCGCCAACGCATAAGAGTCTCATGCCCATTCGTCGCTCGGCAGCCGAGCCAAGTTGAACCGAAACGGGATCGCCGACACGGCGGTCCGATGCAACAGCGATCCCTCTACGACCTTCCTGGCCTGTACGACCGCCTCGTACCGCCCGGCCCCTGCGAAGCCTTCTACGGCCAGCTCGCCGTCGAGGCCGGCGGACCCGTCGTCGAGCTGGCCTGCGGCACGGGCCGGCTCACACTCCCTCTGGCCCGCCGCCTGGCCGGATTGGGTCAAACGATGACCGGCCTCGACAATTCACCCGCCATGCTCGCGCGGGCGCGAGCGAAAGCCGCCGGGATCGCCGTGACCCTGGTTGAGGGCGACATGCGCAGCTTCGAGCTGGGCCGTCGCGTCCCGCTGGTCATCATTTCATGCAATTCGCTGGCTCATCTCACCGAGCCCGAAGACCTTCGGGCCTGCTTGACGCGCGTGGCACGACAGTTGACGCCCGATGGCCTGCTGGCCTTCGACGTGGTCAATCCGGTGGCGGGACCGCCCGGCCCCGCCATCGTTCGTCACAGCACGCGGATCCGCTCCGACGTGAGGGTCGAGGCGGTGGAGCGCGGCGATGCCACGGGACCGTTCAGGCTGCTGGAATGGCGCGTCCTCGGCCGGCGCGAAGAGTGTTGCGGTGCCCGCGACCGGGGCATCCGCGACCCGTTGCGGGCTGACGCCTCGTCCGGCGCGGGGGCAGCGACCGGGGATGCCTGCGGGTTGGCCTCATCCACTCCCCTCGCACCGCTGGTCCTTCGCCGCTTCCCGCCACGCGAGCTGCCGGATCTGCTTGCGGCGGCCAGCCTGGACCTAGTCGCGCGCCACGGCGATTTCGCCGGCTCGCCCCTGACGGATGAGAGCGCCAACCAGGTCTGCATCGCCCGCGTCCGGCGCGATCGTTGAAGCCGCTGGCGGTCGCCGCCTTCATCGGGGGCGCGAGGTGGGCACGTCCGACGCGGCTCACCGCTCAGGGCTCACCATTTAGGGTGAAGCCAGCGCCGACGGCTGGGCGGATCGAACATCGTGCGTCAGCTTCCGGGCGAGCGGCGGGGCGTGCGGGCGACGGGTGACACGCGCGCCCTGTCGGAAGCCCGCATCGCCAGGGCCACCTCCTCGATCAGGGAGGCCGCCCTGCGGATGCGAATCGCGCGATCGTCCTCGCCGCTGCGGGTCGCCATCCAGTAGCTGGCTTCAGCGCATCTCGACAGAGTTTCGGCGTGACGGCGCATCTCGGAAATCGGCATCGATGGCTCGCGTCTTTCACATTCGTTGGTATTTCGGTGTTAGGGCGCCCGGCATCCGGCAGCAATAGTGAACGTGCGGCCCGTTCGCGAAGGCCAGCTAGGTTGCATCCGGGAGACAGCGGCTCGATCGGACTCCGGCGTTCGATGCGGCACCGGGCGGCCGGATCGGCTGGCGCCGGGCAGCGGCGCCCTTTAGGATGCCGCCCGCGCTTGCCCCTGCGAAGACAACGAGGACATCATGTCGGGTACGTCCATCGGGATGCCCATCATCCGCCTCGCGATCCTCGCAGCCGGCGTTCTCTTCGCCACCATCACGGCCGCCCAGGCCGCGACATCGGCGATCACCGACGCCTTCGTGGCGGCAACGGCGCCGGCCTATGCCGCCCTGCTCCAGGCCGACGGCCTTGCCGAAAGCGCGGGCTCTCACCTCGTGCGCTTCGCCCGACGCGACAGCGCGGAGCAGGCGGAAGCCACCGGCGAACTCCGCGCCTGGCAGGAGGCCACGCGCCGCGCCGACATCGCCGCCGCGCACGCCCCGTCCATCGACGGGCTCGGCCCCGCGCTTTACCCGCTGGATGCCGTGGTGCTGCCGTTCAACATCCACGGCAAGGTCGATTCCGATCCCTACCGGCTGACCCTGACGCGGCTGGGCGCTCTGGGCGGAGCCGACTTCGACGCCCTCTACCTCCCGACCGAGGCGGCGATCCTGCAACGCCTCACCGAGGTGTACATCGATTACATCAAGAACGGCGACGAGCCGGGCCTGCGCCGCCTCGCCGTGCGCAATCTGCCGATCGTGCGACGCCTGCTCGGCGAGATCAACCGCTCCTGAGCCGCCAGCCCTGCGTCGAGGAACCGGTCGGCGACGCCACGGGCGAGGCTCTGACGTAGAGCATCGGACCGGATCCGATGTTCTAGTTCGGCAGCAGCCCAAGCACCACGCCGGCGATCAGCACCATCCCGAGCAGCACGCGGTAGACCACGAAGGGCCAAGCCGAGAAGCGCTCCAGCACGCGCATCAGGCCCCAGATCGCGGCGAAGGCCGAAACCGACGCGATGATGATGCCAAACAACAGGATCGACCAGCCATGCAGGCCAAGCCCGGCCTTGCGCAGCTTCCAGATCTCGAACAGGCCGGCCAGCGCGATGGTCGGGATGCCGAGAAGGAATGAGAAACGAGCGGCTTCGTCGCGCTGCAGTCCCAGGAAGAGCGCAGCCGTCAGCGTCGAGCCGGATCGCGACACGCCCGGGATCAGGGCGCCGACCTGGGCGCAGCCGACGATCAGGGCGTCGCGCAAGGTGACGTTGTCGATGGTGCGGACGTGGCGGGCGGCGCGTTCGGCAAAGGCCAGCAGGACACCCATCACCAGACAGGCGAAGCCGATCACGTAAAGGGTCCGTAGCGGCGAGCCGCAGGCGTTGAGCTTGGACGACAGCAACAGGCCGAACAGCGAGACCGGCACCGTCGCCAGCAGGATCCACACGAAGAAGCGGAAGTTCCAATCCTCGAAGTCGCGCCGCCGCACGGCCGCCATCGTGCCATCGCCGAGGCCGCGCACGTCGGCCCAGAAATAGCTCACCACGGCGGCCAGCGCGGCGAGCTGCATCGCGGCCGAGAAGGCCGAGCCGGGATCCTGCCAGCCCAGCAGCGCCGGCACGATGCGCATGTGCGCGGTGGAGGAGATCGGCAGCAGTTCGCTGATGCCCTGCACGATGCCGAGCACGCCGACCTTGACGAAGCCGAGCCCGACAAATCCCGTGTCGAGCCCCGAGGTGCAGGCATCCGCCATCGCCAACCCTGTCGCGTGCCGCCGATTCGGCTCTGACGCGGTACATTCCAGGTTCAGCTGAGGAGATCAACGCGTCGTCGGCGTGATGGGCGAGGCGCTCTTGGCCGGGGAGGCCGGCCGGCGGCCTGGGTCAGGCGATGAGGATCGCTCCGGCCCTGATCTTCCGTCGATCGGCAAGGGGAACCGAACGCGTCTTCGTGCGGTTTCCACAGGCTTTCTGAGGGGACAGCACCATGATCTTCGCCAAGCTTGGCGCCGCGTTCGTCGCGGGCGCGATCTCGTTCGCCGCCTTCCACTCCGCCGCTCTTGCCGCTTCGCCGGCGACGGACGTGTTCCTTGCCAATCTTGCACCCAACGTCGACTTCCTCGACCAGTCCAGCCGGTTTGCCCTGACCAACTCGAAGAACGCGCGGGTGCACGACTTCGCCCTCGTCCAGGCGCGCGAGCAGACGCTGGCCGCCAATGCGATCGACGAGTGGCGGCAAGGCAACGCAGCGGGCAGCCAGCCGGGCCGGCAGGCATCCGGCGACGGCCCCTTGTTGACCGGCCGATCGGCGGCTGTCGAGGGACGGAGCGCGGCGGTCGCGGACCAGCGCATGCCGATGGGACAGGAAGACCTCGACAGCCTCGAAGGTTTGAGCGGCGGCGACTTCGACGAACAGTACAGGGTCAAGCAGCGCGATGCGTTGCGGCAGGTCGAGGCCGATTACCAGGATTACATCGCCCGCGGCGACGACCCGATGCTGCTCGCGCTCGCCAGCCGCGAACTGCCCAAGGTCCGCCAGCGTCTCATGCTGCTCGGCCGCATCTGAGCCGACCCTCGGCGCCCGCGCCCTGCCTTCGCGCGCACTCGTGAGGAACCTAACCCGCATTTACCGCATTCCATATCTGCTTACTGAGGGGTTGGCACCATGAAGGCGATTGCTCTGCGTACCGTGCTTCTCGGCGGCCTGTTTTCGGTTGCCATCGCACAAGCACCGGCTTGGGCCGCCTCTCCCATCACCGTCGCATTCCTGGCCAACGTGAAGCCGAACATCGTCTTCCTTGATCGATCGAGCCGGCTGGCCGTCGATCGTTCCAGTAGCGCGACCCTGCGTGCCTACGCGCAGGATGAGGTGCCCGAGGTCACGCGGTCTGCGCAGCTGCTGAATGGCACGGCACCGAACGTGCAGCCTTCCGCGTTCGCATCGGCTGACGCGAACGCCTTGGTCACGGGGCGATCCGTTTCCGTGGACGGGCCGACAGGTGGTGCAGGACAGTCGGCCAACGGCCGTCAGCCCCTTGGTGAAGCCGATGTCGTCGATCTGTCGAAGATGTCCGGGCGCAAGTTCACCGACGCGTTCTGGCTCAAGCAGGTTGATGCACTCAGCCAGCTTCGGGCGGATTACCAAGCCTATGTCGATGACGGCGACGACTCGGCGTTGGTCGCGATGGCCAAGCGTGAACTGATCGTCGTCGAGCATCGGCTCGCCCTGCTCAGCAAGATCTAGCCATAGTTCAAAGGGTGGTAGACCGACCCGCGCGGCTCGATGGCTGCGCGGGTCTTTCCGTTTGTACGACCGGCTGATCCGATCAGTCGGTAGAACTCTCCGGCACGATGAGTTCATCGCATGATCGCGAGCGTCTCGCGGGATCGAGCACGCGCCGCTCTCCCGACGACAGCTATTCGGTGCCGAAGGGCTTATCTCCCCGCCGGCGGACGGCTTGCTGTTGGCGGTGGCGCTTGCTACATCCCGAGTCTCATCCAGGCTTTCACCCGCCGTTCGTGCGTCGGCTCGTGCCCTTCGGGGTGCGCAGCCTCGTTTCAACAACGAGGCTCCGGCAGGTGCAAGCCTCCCTAGATCTCGAACCGCCGGCGCCGCCCGACAGGGCTCTCCAGGAGAATGAATGTCAGACGTTTCGACTTATTCGCCCTCGCGGGACGACTTCGCCGCTCTGTTGGACCAGAGCTACGGCGAGAGCGAGGCTTTTGAAGGCACGGTCATCAAGGGCCGCGTCGTTGCCATCGAAAAGGATGTCGCGGTCATCGACATCGGGTTGAAGACCGAGGGTCGGGTTGCCCTCAAGGAGTTCCAGGGTCCGGGTCGCGAGGGCGCGATCGATGTCGGCGACGAAGTCGAGGTCTACCTCGAGCGCATCGAGAACGCGCTGGGTGAGGCGGTCATCTCGCGCGACAAGGCGCGCCGCGAGGAAAGCTGGGTCAAGCTCGAAAAGGCTTTCGAGGCTCAGGAAAAGGTTGATGGCGTCATCTTCAATCAGGTCAAGGGCGGCTTCACCGTCGACCTCGACGGCGCCGTAGCTTTCCTGCCGCGCTCCCAGGTCGACATCCGGCCGATCCGCGACGTCACGCCCCTGATGAACGTGCCGCAGCCCTTCCAGATCCTCAAGATGGATCGCCGCCGCGGCAACATCGTGGTGTCGCGCCGCACCGTGCTCGAAGAGTCGCGCGCCGAGCAGCGTCACGAGATCGTCGCCAATCTTGAAGAAGGTCAGGTCATCGACGGCACGGTGAAGAACATCACCGACTACGGCGCCTTCGTTGATCTCGGCGGCATCGACGGGCTCCTGCACGTCACCGATATCGCGTGGCGCCGCGTCAACCATCCGACCGAAGTGCTCAACATCGGTCAGACGGTGCGCGTCAAGATCATCAAGATCAACCATGAGACGCACCGCATCTCGCTCGGCATGAAGCAGCTGCTGGATGATCCCTGGCAGAGCATCGAGGCCAAGTACCCGATCAACGCCCGCTTCGTCGGCCGCGTCACCAACATCACCGACTACGGCGCCTTCGTCGAGTTGGAGCCGGGCATCGAGGGCCTGATCCACGTCAGCGAAATGTCGTGGACCAAGAAGAACGTCCATCCCGGCAAGATCGTCGCCACCTCGCAGGAGGTCGACGTGCAGGTGCTCGAAGTGGATTCGGCCAAGCGCCGCATCTCGCTCGGCCTCAAGCAGACCCTGTCGAACCCGTGGCAGCTCTTCGCCGACAAGTTCCCGGTCGGCAGCGACGTGGAGGGCGAGGTCAAGAACAAGACCGAGTTCGGCCTGTTCGTCGGGCTGGAGGGCGATGTCGACGGCATGGTCCACCTCAGCGACATCGACTGGAACCGTCCGGGCGAAATCGCCATCGAGGACTACAAGAAGGGCGACGTGGTGCGCGCCCGCGTGCTCGACGTCGACACCGAGAAGGAGCGCATCTCGCTCGGCATCAAGCAACTCGGCACCGATGCGGTGGTGCCCGCAGCGGCTGCCGTCAGCGAGGAGCCGACCCCGCCGGGCGAGTTCCGCCGCAACAGCGTGGTCACCTGCGAGGTCGTCGACGTCAAGAACGACGGCATCGACGTCCGGATCGCGAACTCGGATATCGTTGCCTTCATCAAGCGCAACGAGCTCGCCCGCGATCGCAACGACCAGCGCCCCGACCGCTTCGCCGTGGGCGAAAAGGTCGACGCCCGCGTGACGCAGTTCGACAAGCGCACCCGCAAGATCACCGTGTCGATCAAGGCGCTGGAGATCCACGACGAGAAGGAGGCGATCGCGCAGTTCGGCTCGGCCGACTCCGGTGCTTCGCTCGGCGACATCCTCGGCGCCGCGCTGAAGGCCAGGGACAAGAAGGGCGACTGAGCAACCCTCTCCACTCAGAACGGAAAAGCCCGGCCTCGTGCCGGGCTTTTCTTCGTCGGCCTGCCAACGCGAACCTGCTCGGTGCCAGCGTCGGATCCCGCTTGCGCCTACGTCCGTCGGGCCCGCTCGATCGCCGCCTTGGCCTGTTGATCGGCGCTCTCATAGAACCGCGTCAGGGCGTGGAAATAGGCAAACATGCGACGCGCTTCGGGATCGGCGCTTCGGGCCAGTCTGTCCCGTGCCTCGGCGATCTCCGCTGGATGGTCGGCAAAGATCGTTTCGATGTCGCGCACGGTTGCCAGCCACAGTTTGCGACGGGCATCGTTGATTTCCGCCGCCGCGCGGTCCTGGGCCCTGAAGAGGACCTCCAGGTAATGCTCGGGCGATTGTCCGTGCATCGGCATCTCCCTCGTCTCGCTGGTCGGCGGGCAATAGGCGTGCCACGGTTCGAGACGAACATGAGAACAGCGGACCTGAGATCGGGTCTGGCTCGATGCTCTCACCCGTCATGCCGCATCGGATTCGTACGAAAACCGCAGCGCGCTTCGATTCGACGCTCGGGTCCGAGCTTTCAAATTTGCGCCCGGCCGGCGAGATAGGCCTGGAGTTGACAGTAGGCGATGCGCAACAGCGGCACCTCGACGCCCAGTGCCGCGGCGCGCCGGATCATGTCGCCCTGCAGGTGGTCGGCCTCGACGTTGGCGCCGGCCTGCACGTCGCGCAGCATGGAGGCGGTGAAGGACGAACCGGCCTGGGTGAGGAGGGCCCTGGCGAACCCCTGCGCCCGCGCGCGGACGGGGAAGCCGGCTGCCGCGGCCACGCCATCGCATTCGCCGACCATCTGCAGGCTCAGCCGCTCACCCTCGTCGGCCTGCAGGATCGAACCGACCGCCGCGCGCATCAGGCAGGTGATCGAGGCGGCGGCGGTGATGAAGGCGAACTTCTCCCACATCTCCTGAAGGATGGCGTCGCTGCGGCGCAGCTCGAAGCCGTCCGCCGGAAGGGCGGCGGCGATCGCCTCGCAGCCGGGCCGCTGGGCGTCGCAGCGCGCCCCGAAGGTGAGGCTGGCGAGCTTGTGGAGGTGGCGGATGCGCCCGTCGCCAGCGAGCGTGACGCTGATATGGGCGAGGCCGCCGAGCACGGTCGCGGCGCCGAACACCGCGTCGAGCCGATCGAGATGGGCGAGGCCGTTGAGAAGCGGCAGGATCAGGCTGCCGGCGTTAACGGCCGGCCGGATCGCCTCTATCGCGTCATCGAGGTCGTAGGCCTTGCAGCTCAGCAGAACGAGGTCGTAGGCGCCGCTCAGCCTCGCCCGGGTGACGGTGGTGACGGGAACCGCCGCGTCGCCGAGCGGGCTCTCGATGACGAGGCCTTGCATGGCCAGACGCTCGGCACGCGCCTCGCGCACGAGAAAGGTGACATCGGCCCCGCGCTGCGCGAGACGGCCGCCGAAGTAGCCGCCGATGCCGCCGGCGCCGAGAACGAGAATGCGCACTACCCTGCCCCGTACAGGTCGGCGAGCGAGGCGCGCAGCACGTTCTTCTGCACCTTGCCCATCGCGTTGCGCGGCAGCTCGGCCGCGAAGATGACCCGGCGCGGCTGCTTGAACCGGGCCAGCCGCCCGGCAAAAGCGTCGAGCAGCCTGCGCTCGTCGAGTTCGGCGCCGGCCGCCGCCACGACGACGGCTGTGACGCCTTCGCCGAGATCGGGATGAGGCACGCCGATCACCGCGCTTTCCCCGACGCCCGGCAAGGTATCGAGGACGAGTTCGACCTCGCGGGGGTAGACGTTGAGACCGCCGACGATGATGAGGTCCTTGCCCCGACCGGAAATATGGAGGTAGCCGTCGGCATCGAACCGGCCGAGGTCGCCGGTGATGAAATAGCCGTCGGGGCGAAACTCAGCCGCGGTCTTCTCCGGGTTGCGCCAATAGCCCGCGCACACGTTGGATCCCTTGACCTCGATGGTGCCGACGTCGCCGTCCGCCCCGCCGCCCTCGGGCGCGACGACGCGGACGCTCACCTCCGGCAGGGGAAAGCCGACGCTGCCGGGACGACGCTCCCCGTCGATGGGATTGGAGGCGATCATGCTGGTTTCCGTCATGCCGTATCGTTCAAGGATGGCATGTCCCGTGCGCTCGGCGAAGCGCCGGTGGGTTTCGGCGAGCAGCGGCGCCGAGCCGGAGATGAACAGCCGCATGCCGGCGGATGCCTCGCTCAGGCCGGGATTTTCGAGCAGGCGGGTGTAGAAGGTGGGCACGCCCATCAGAACGCTGGCCTGCGGCATCTGCCGGATGACCTCGCCGACCTCGAACTTCGGCAGGAACAGCAGGCTGGCGCCGGCGGCAAGGACCGTGTTGACGGCGGTGAACAGGCCGTGAAGGTGGTAGATCGGCAGGGCGTGGAGGAGGCGGTCGGCCGGGGTGAAGCGCCATAGCGCGACAAGGGTCCGCGCGTTGGAGACGAGGTTGCCATGGGTCAACATCGCTCCCTTCGAGCGGCCGGTGGTGCCCGACGTGTAGAGGATGGCGGCGAGATCGCCGGGACCGCGCTCGGCCGGCGGCAGCGAGCCATCGGCCGCCTCAGCGAGAACGCCGAGGCTGCCCTGCCCGGCCGCATCGAGCGTTTCGATGCGCAGGTCCGCGAGGGGACCGGAGGCGAGAGCGGCATAGTTGTCGCGAACGGCGGGGTCGCAGACCAGCATCGCCGGCTCGGCGTCGGCGAGGAACGCGGCCACTTCGCTCAAGGTATAGGCGGTATTGAGCGGCAAAAACACGGCGCCGGCCCGCACCGCGCCGAGATACAGGATCAGTCCCTCGGGTGATTTGGCGATCTGTGCGGCGACGCGGTCGCCGGGGCGGACGCCGGCAGCAGCAAGGGCAGATGCCATGCCGGCCACGCGCTCGCGCAGGGCGGCGTAGGCCAACCGGCGACCGTCTGCTCGAACGAGAAAGGCGGCGCTGTCCAGTCCGCACGACAGAACGGCGTCGATCAGATGATTGCCAGCACCTTCGCTCAACCAAGTTCTCCGCGCCGGGACGGACCCGATGTCAGCCGATCGGACCGAAACGTGCGCAGCGGTTCGCGGTTCGAGGCGCCGCCTCAGCGGATCTCCGTCTTGCGCGGCGGACCCATCAGCGCCGGCTGGAACAGGATGGCGGCGGCCAGCGTGCACACCAGCGACAAGGCCATCAGCTTGCCCATGCTCGATGTTCCCGGATGCTTGGAGGCCCACAGGCTGCCGAAGGCGGTGGCCGTGGTCAGCGCGCTCCAGAACACGGCGCGGGTCAAGCTCGACTGCAGCAGCTTCTTGGTGCCGGCTCGCCACGCCATCACGAAATAGATCTTGAAGGCCACGCCCAAGCCCAGCAGCAGCGGCAGGGCGATGATGTTGGCGAAGTTCAGCGGCATGTCGATC
>CAXTMA010000009.1:0-466 GCA_964245015.1 uncultured Beijerinckiaceae bacterium
TCCCTATGTCGCGTTCAGACCTCCAACCGAAAGGTGCCGCCCAGACGACGCTTACGGTAGATCGTCAAGCGCCTCGGCCACAGCTGCAGGGTCGTCTGCGATGTCCTGCGCGGCCGGCGCGGCGACGTGTTCCGGGTCCGCCAGAGCTCGCTCGACGCCCTCCCTCCCCTGGCTCAACGCGCAGTGGGAAGCCGGTGATCGCAATGCCACCAAGCTGTGGCGGCGGGCCAAGGAATAGGGCTACCGGGGATCGCTGCGGGTCATCGGCTAATGGGCAACGCGCCGCCGCAGGGCGGAGAAGGCCGAGGTCGAACGGCTGCAGCGTATCCCCTCGGCCCGGACCCTGGCGCGCCCCCTGACCAGCCGCGATCAACTCACCAAGGCGGAAACGATCACCGTGGCGGCGGTTGAGCAGGGCGTGCCACCCCTAGTGGAGGGGGGGGGGCGGGGGCGGGACGGCCCCCCC
>CAXTMA010000009.1:476-2283 GCA_964245015.1 uncultured Beijerinckiaceae bacterium
GCCCCTCCGCCTGCCTGCATCATGGAGCTACGACTTTCGCCAAGCCGCTTGGAAAGGCAAGTTTGAGCTGATTTAGAACCTGCGCCTCTCAGCCGGTTCCATGCGCATCAGCTTACCTTCGGCGACTTTGGCCAATGCCCCTATCAACACCTTACGCATCTCCCGGATGACAGGAGTTTCCAAAGTCGTGATGCAGGATGCCTGCGCCAGAGGCATCAGACCCTTACCGCCGTAGTCGTCGGCGGCGTTGGCATCGTTAGTATGACCCATAACCCTGTTCCGCACGCGCTGGGGGGTTCTCAGACTGTCAAGCCAGTCGACCATCAGCTGTCGAGTGCTGTACAAACAAATATTTGCGCGGCTTAGATTAATATTTGGTCGCTTGCGAGCATGGGCAAATGCTTTGCTGATGCTCTTGCCCCAGCGTACCTCACCGCTGCCGCTGATGTGAGGCCGGATGTCCGGGAACAGCCCTTCGGCGCCGATCGAGCGCAGATAATCGATGCGGTCGAGCAAGCCGAGGTCGATGAGAAGTGGATGGATGGGAATTACGCGCGCGGAATCAGCGCGCTTGAGATTCTTCAGCGCCTTAAGCGGTCTGCGCCCCTTCGCCGGATCGTACGGGCGCATATCGAAGAAATAAACAGTGAGCGTTTCTCCTCCGTCTGTGACCTCGTCGATGCGCACAATGTCGTCGAGGCGGATCTGCGGGGGCTCGCCGGTTCGCATGCCAGTCAGCAGCAGAATAAGAAAGGCCCAGTATAGGTCGCCCTGGATGAAAATCTTACCGGGCACCCAGATCCGGCGCGGCCCATCGCATCCGGTGAACAGGGGTGCTGATACGAAGCGGATGATTTCCTCATCCTGCAGGCGGTCGCGGGGCAACGGCGCCAGGATCTCGTCGCTCTTCGCCGTGAAGCTTGGCACCGGTCCAGGAAAGAGCTTAGCCCCGACAGCCCACTTGAAGAAAATGCGCAGTGGTGTTCGATAGCGTAGGTCCAGCGTCGTCAAGGTCACCCGTTCAAGATCGTCCCAGCCCCGTCCCTGGGCGAGCCTGTAGCGGCCATGCAGGGACCGGCGCAAGGCGAGTGGGCAGCCCTTCAATCCTGGGATATTGGGAAGGGCAGCGTCGAGCGCATGGAGATCGTCGCTCGTCAGATCTGACAAGGCGATGTTAGCGTAGAAGTCCTGCATGAACTGCAGGATTGGGCGGAAGCGAGCTTCGCTCTTGCCGTTTCCGGTGCGCGCGACTTCTGCAGTCATGAAGCGCGTGATGGCGACCGAGATCGGGACCGTTTCCGCGGCAGGCGCATCCTGTCTTGAGAGAATGCTCGCGTTCGTGAGGCTGACATGGGCAGACCCGGTCGCGGACGGCACACGAGTGCCGAGTCGATCGACAAGATCTCTCAGCAGAAGCTCGACGCGCGATGGCAGAGCCTCGGGCGGCGGCGCTTCGGCCCGCGTCGGCCAGATACCGGATGTCATGATTGTCGGCGCGGAGCAGCAAATGGTTTCAGAGGAACTGTCGCGACTAGTAACGCGCTCGGAACCCTCATTTTGGGCCGTGAATGCTTTGAGCAGGTGGAGAAGCGCGGGGAGCTTGGCGACCCAGGCGAAGTCCCGCTCGCGCGAACGACGGATGAAGTCCGTCGCGTAGTCCTCCAGGATAAGTCGATCCGGCAGTTGATCCGGAGATGGCGGCCCGTCGATGACCGCTTTCTCCAAGCTGCGCACGATCACGGCCCCTGCCGCAAACGAAGGTGACTTGATTCGAGCGACTTGGCCATCGCCGCGCCCAAGCGCATCT
>CAXTMA010000009.1:2383-8299 GCA_964245015.1 uncultured Beijerinckiaceae bacterium
AAACGAAGGTGACTTGATTCGAGCGACTTGGCCATCGCCGCGCCCAAGCGCATCTGGACGTGGTAGCGACCGCCATCGCGGCGGACGAGGTAGGACGGCAGCGCCATCGGCGTGTTTGAACCCGCGTCATTCGGGGTCAGATCACCTCGTACATGCCGGGGTACGTACGCGGAGGATTCGAATCCACTGGTGAGCTAGCACGCTGACAAAGCCAGCGAATTCCGAGCGGAGGAAGAGCGGGAAGCCGTGGTGCCGCAAGAGGGATTCGAACCCCCGACCCCCTCATTACGAATGAGGTGCTCTACCGACTGAGCTATTGCGGCCTGCGCATGGGTCACTCTTCTATCCAGCGGGAAGGTGCTTGGCAACGTGAGACGCTGCAATCCGATGAGCGACGCGGCGTCGGTTCATTTCTGGCCCCTGATCGATGAAACGACGAGCGGCCTGCAAGCGTCGATGTTTTTTCCGGACTGGGTTGAACCGATCGAGTGGTCCGTCCCTCCGAAGAAGGGCAGGACGCGGCGGACGATGTGAGAACACACGTCGACGCCATCGCGGGAAGCCGTCATTGCTCGCCCGATGCCTCCACGCCTCGATGGCGGGCGAGTTCAATTGGACGCGCGCCATGAACCCGCTCGCCGGGAACGCGATGCGCGGCGGCGGAAATATCCTACCGGGCGCCCCGGCCGTTTTGTTCCCGCGCTTGCGGCGGAACTTCGCGGACCGCCATCCTTCCGTTCTCGACGTGGGCGCACTCGGCCTCTTTCGGAAGACGCGACCTCCGCCCATCCTCACGCGCGCGGCGATGTGCCGGTCGCGGTGCGCGTCCGTCCGGTGGCATCCACGGGTTCGGCGCCGCATCAAGTTGGCTCGGCGAGCGAGTCCGAGTCGACCAGCGCGCGACGCTCGTCCGATGCGTCAGCGATCGAGAACGGGCGGGCAGACTGCCCGCCGGATCCTCCCAGCGAGGTGGGGCCGGATCAAGCGCGCATGTTCCCGCTGCCTTGGGCAATCATGGCTTTCCCGTGCGAATGCCCCTAATTGTTCCTGAAGTCCCGAGCGAGCGGCGGGGATGGTTCCTTCACCGAACGGATGGTCGTGGATCCAGCGCAAAGGCCGCGCCTTCCTGCAAAGGCGTCCTCGAACCGATGACGCGACGCTCGCTTTTCCAACTGGCGGTCCTCGCGGCCTTGCTGATCGTCGTGCATGCGATCCTGGGCTGGTCCATTCTCCCCGACTCTCTCGACGCCGTCGTCAACTTCACCTGGGTCGAAGTGCCGATCTACCTCGCCGCCGTCGTGGTGGTCCTTCGCGACCGCGGCGAGGATGTCCGCGCCATGCGGCGCGGCCTCGCCTTCGTCCTGGTCGTCGCCGCGATCCTGCGCCTCATGCTCGTGCCGGTCGATCCCGAGTCGACGGACATCAACCGCTACGTCTGGGATGGGCGCGTGCAGGGAGCGGGCATCAATCCTTTCATTCACATCCCCGCCGATCCCGCGCTTGGGTTCCTGCGCGACGACGAGATCTATCCCCAAATCAACCGCAAGGAATACGCACCGACCATCTATCCTCCGTTGGCGCAGGTCGTCTTCTTTCTGACGACCAGAATCAGCGAGCAGATCTGGGTCATGAAGGCGGTGATGGTCGCCTTCGACGCGGTGACGATCTGGGCGCTGCTGCGGCTTTTGATCGCGCGAAACGTGCCGCCTCTCCGGATCCTCATCTATGCCTGGCATCCCGTGCCGGTCTGGCAGTTCGCCGCCGATGGGCACGTCGACGCGGTGATGGTTGCATCCCTGTGTTGCGCCCTGCTTGCTGCGCAGACACGCCGTCCCATCCTGGCCGGCATCGCGCTCGGCGGCGCTGCGATGACGAAGATCTACCCCGTCCTGATCGGCCCGGGGCTGTATCGCCGCTGGGATTGGAAGCTGCCGCTCGCCGGCTTCACGACGATCGCCCTCCTTTACCTGCCCTACCTCGGCGCCGGCCGGAAGCTGCTCGGTTTCTCGTCAGGCTATTCCGCCGAGGAGGGTTTCACCAACGGCACGCAGCTCTATCCCTGGCTGCTTCTCCGGCACCTCGTGCCAGGACTGCCGCAAGCCGCCTTCGCGCTGTATTGGCCGGCCGTGGCCCTGATCCTGGGCGGGGTCGGACTCATCGTGCTGTTGCGCGGGCGGGCCGGCCCGACCGATCTTTTCGGGTCGTTCATGCTGGCGACGATCTTCACCGCCCTGACCTCGCCGCACTACATCTGGTATCTGGCATGGCTCATCCCGTTTCTCTGCTTCCATCCAAGCTGGTCGGTGTTCTGGCTTACGGGCGCCGCGACATTCATGAACGTCTATGATTGGCCCCCCAAGTTCTTCGGCGGCTCGCTGGTCTTCCTGCCGTTCTTCGCCATCGCCGCCTGCGAGATCATCATCCTGCGTGCGAGGCGGCGCAGGAGATCGTAGTCTTGGCCCCACCCGACCTCGCCGGTGCAGGATGCCGCGCTCGACGTGGCTTGCGGCGCCCTGGTCGTTCGTCAGATCCATCTCGCGGCGGAACATCATGACGCCGCCGCGATCCAGGCTGGCGATTGCGGCTGGTGATCTCCATCATGCCCGATGTGCCGCGTGGTGCGGCGGAGAGCATGCCGGACATATCAATCCGCCGCGGCACCTGGCGGGGCGCGTGGAAAGAGTTGCAGGCCGATTGGTGGTGCAGGAGACCCGGTTGGCGCGGGTACAGCGGACGAGGCTCGCAGCCTACCTTGAGATTGGCATCGCTCTGATCGGGCTTGGGGAAGCTCTGCGCCGATCTATCCCACTCGGCGAAGTCCGATCGGTCGGTGATGACCGTCGATCAGATTGAGGATCGCTTTGTCGGCATGGTTCGCCTGACCGCCCGCGTTCCGATGCGCTGCGGCGAGTGCCGCATTGACCTTGTCCTTGAGATCGCCTGGTTTGAACGGCTTGGCGATATAGTGCGTGATGCCGCCGTCCCGCCCCGTATCCGCGAAGCGCATGTTGAGCCCCGTCATCATCACGAACGGAACGCCGGCAAGCAGGCGGTCGCCGCGAACGTGGGTCAGCAACTCGGAACCGTTGACCGGCGTCATGTCATAATCCGACACGATGAGGTGAGGGGTCCAGCTGCGCATCAGATCGATTGCGTGCCGACCATGGAGGGCTTCTCGGTCCAGAAGGACCCCGAGAACCGCGAGTTGCGCCCGCACGATCTTGCGTGTGACGGCGCTGTCGTCGACCACCAGTACTTTCAATGATGGACTAATCATGCCGTTCCCTCGTCACGTCATGTTTATACGCGACGAGAAGTAAAACAATTTCTTTGGTCCTGGTACAACATTACGTAAGGTAAACAGTTTGCGAAACTGCTTTTCCTGTCGCTCATAGCGAAGCAAATCGGGGCACGGGATCGAGCGGTGTCTTCTTTCCCTTGCCATTACAGCTGCATCTGATGGTTGTTGCGGCGGAGGCCGTATCGACGGCGGCCAGCCCTACCGTTTGGCGCCGAACCCTTGCGTTTGAGATGCGCCTCGCGGGCAGCGGCCTGGTGGGCGCGCCGCCAGAGCGATCAGGCGAGGACGTGGGCGGTGACGGGGGCGGGACGGATGCGCCGACGTGCGAGCCGCATGGCGATGCGCCGGATCTCCTGCACCGACCAGCGGATCAGTGCCGGGCGCCCGAGCCCGGCCTTTCGGGGCGGCGCGTCGGCGTGGTGGCGCACCATCGCCAGCTTCGCGTTGGCAGGCCAACGCTTCATCCGCTTAGCTCTCTGATAAAACGCAGGCTTTGATCGCAAAATTGCGGGGCACTTTTGCGAAACCTGCCGAGGATTGATCGCGAGTTGTCGATCAGGTCGGCCACTTTGATCGTCTGCGCCGGAGCCGCAGCGCAAGGGGCACGAAAATCGCCCGGCGAGCAGTGCGGTTGCCGTCGCCCGGCCTGGACACGTCGGTCAACCAGTTGACGAGGTCCGCGACGTCGGGGCCGAAGCGGCGGGTGATCTCCGCCAAGCCGAACTCTGGCTGCAGCGGCGCGAGATCCTCTACGACATCGTGAAGGTAGCCCGCCGCGATCATCGCCTCGTCGTGCGGGACGGTGCGCACGATCTCCGCCACCGCCATCGGGTCCACGATGTAGGGCTCGTCGGCGAACTTTCGGCGCTGGTCGATGCCGGCGTGCGCTTCGGTGGCGAGGGCGGGGCGGCGGAAGCGCGCGGAATCACGCCATCTCTTCCATGACGCGGCTCATGGCATAGGACGGCACGTAGCCGGCGAGCACGTTGCCAGTGGGGCGGACCGACTTCTCGACCTTTTCGCGCGCCCCGGCCCAGCCCTTCTTGCGGAACAGGAAGAGGTAGCCGCGGATGTCGGCGGGGTAGCTTTGAAGCGCCAAGCCGACATCCTTGTCCGACAGGGCGGCGATCTCCCGCGCCAGCACCTCCAGGCGAGTGCGTAAGCCGGCGATCTGCCCGCCCAGGATCGCGTTGATGGCGTCGAAGTCGGCCCAGAACTCCTCGGGGATCTGCCGTCGGACCGCGTCGATATCGTCGCCGGCGACGATCATCTCCCAGACGGCCAGCGGCGTGATCCTGGAAATGAGCGCGTGGATACGGCGGTACTCGGCGCCCTTGATCTTCAGCCGCGTCCCGTCCGCCCATCGGACCACGAAACCCTCCTCGCAGGCCGGCAGCACCGCAGCATGCTCGATCATTTCCGTGACGCTGGCGAAGGCGTGCCGCCTCGCGACGGGCCAGCCCAGCGTTGCCGCGAGATCCCGCAGGGCGGCGGCGCTCAGCTCCTCGCCGTCGCTATAGAAGGCGGCGAGGAACACCAGGGCCGGCTCCTCGTAAAAGACCACGATGCGGTTCTCGGGATAGGTCGCCTCCAGAAGGTAGGTCGTCCCCTTCACGAGCGGGGAAAGATCGGCCTCGGAGATCCGCGCCTTGGCCCAGAGCGCTTGCACAGAGTCGAAGGCGCCCTTGGTCGCCGTCCGCCACTCGGCGTCCCACCAGAACAGGACGATCAGCGACCCGTCGAGCTTCTCGAACGCTTCGAACGGGCCATCCGGGATCGCGCCGCGCTTCTCGCCGGCGTTGAAGAATTTCGGGAACGGCGTCGCGACGACAGATCTACTGTCCTCGTGCAGGATCAGGCCGCGCGCCATCAGCGCGTAGTCGTCCCAGAGATCATCGTAGACGCAGTTGTCCGAGTAGATCCATAGCGAGAGACCCGTTGCAGGATGGAAGCGGCGGTAGACCGCGCGCCGGGCCTGCGCCGCGTCCAGGCCATCCTTGAGGTCGTCGAAGGATCGTGTCCGTGCCGGGTGTCTCACTTCACCTCCGTCAACGCCGGCGCCGCCCGGATCCCCGCCGCGCCCTGTCGATCCGGGTGCTCCCAGGCAGTAACCCGCGACCGCCTCTCAACAGAGCGGGGCGGAAGGCGAACATCTTACACGGAAGCTGCACGGGTGCTTGCGGCTGGTTCTGCGAACGTTCGCAGGTTTTGGTGGCCGCGACAACGTCGGCGTCGCTGGCCTCAGGAGAAGAACCCTTGCATCATCAGACCTTAAGGCGGTGGGCGCGACAGGGATCGAACCTGTGACCCCTACCATGTCAAGGTAGTGCTCTCCCGCTGAGCTACGCGCCCGGGACCGTCCGGCCTTGCGGGCCGAGCCCGATATATCGGCAAGGCCGGTGCGGTGCAACCGCCAAGCCTGAATCCCTTCTTCGCCGGCGTCTCGGGCGCGGTTCGCGCCGTAGGGCAGGGCAGGGCAGGGGCGACAGGTTCAGCTCGCTTCGGGTCGCAAACGAAACAGCTTGATCGGCGTGCCCGCGAGGGGGACGGCTGCCAGCCAGCCGGGAGCCCGGCCGGCCAGCAGCGCGGCGGCGAGGCTCGCTGGCGCGCGGTTG
>CAXTMA010000009.1:8309-17088 GCA_964245015.1 uncultured Beijerinckiaceae bacterium
CGTTTCCGACAAGCCGTCGCAGATCATGATGAACGTGACATCGCGCTGGCGCACGAGCCGCTTCGCCAGATCGGGTCCTGCCAGCAGGACGTCGAAGTGGTAGCGGTTGCCGTCGTTGTCGCGGTGAAAGGCGGCGGCATAGGCGCCCAGATCCGTATGCACCAGGAGATAGGAGCCGGCATCGATGGGGGCGATGACATTGCCCTTCAACGAGCGCAGGGGCGCGAAGGCGGCCGGGGCCAGGCATTCGTCCGGCGTCGCGCCCTTCGCCTCGCCTGACGCGTGGGCGGCGGCGCGCGGTGCGGCCTCGGCCGGCACGATCAGGCTCACGGCCGTCGCGGTGAACGGAAAGAGCAGGACGAGCGACAGGCTCGCCAGCACGTCGCGGCCGCGCCGCTGCCAATATCGCTTGGCCGCATCGACGGCGTAAAGGCCGCCGCAGACCGCGATCGCGCCCACCGAGGAGAAGACGCGGACCTGCCAGAACGACAGGGCGAGGCCGCTGGCCACCACCGCGGCGACGAGGGCGAAGCGGGTTCGGCCGAGCTGCGGCCCCCGGCAGGCCGCCGCGAGGCATCCGGTCAGCCCGAGCGCGACCGGCGCGAACGACGCCACGGCGGTTGCCGGATCACGGTGCAGGAGCGTGACGAACGGCAGCGATTCCTCGACGTGCGCCAGCCATAGTTCGCGCACCAACGGGTCGACGCCGGCGAAGGGGCTGCCGAGGCAGGCGGGGGTGACGAGGGCGACGAATGCCAGGGCCATCGCCGCGACCGACAGGGCCAGCGCCGCGCGATGCCAAAACTTGGGCGGGCGCAGGCCGGCAAGCAGCGCGAGACCGCCGGCCGCGATCAGGCCGGCGCCGAGGTGCGTCGCACCGAAGGCGTCGCAGACCGGTTCGCCGTAGCGGCCCGGGGCCACCGTGGCCGCGTAGAACAGGGGAAGGCCGAGGCCGAGGCCGCCGGCGTACCAGCCGAGCGCGCGCCGGACGGGCTCGCCTCGCTGGATCCACACGGCAACCAAGCCGGCGGACAGGCAGGCGAGCAGCGGCAGGTTCTCGAGGTTGATCGCCAGCGACAAACCCGTGAGCAGGCCGGGCAGCAGAGCCCGTCGAGACTCCCCGTCTTCCAGGCACTTCACGATGGCGCCGAGGGACACGATCAGGATCAGCACCTGAGGGGCGTGGTGGTCGATGCGTCCGGGCATGAACTGCATGATGCCGGTTCCGCTCAGCAGCGTCGCGACGATCGCCGGCAGTCTGGCGTCGGGCCCGAGAAGGCCGGCGGCAAGGTGCGCCATGGCGGCAAACAAGGCGACCGTCAGGAGAAAGGAATAAACGAGGCAGGCCCAACGTTCGGCCGAGGTCGCATCGGTGACGCGGCCGAACAGCTCGATCAGCGCCGCCGTGGGCAGATCGGCGAGGCGCGACCAGTGCATGAAGGTGCCCGCCGGCGGGTTCAAGCCGGGCACCGTCATGTCGAACCAGGGCTGACCGGCGAGCAGCGCGCGCACCTGCACCATGTGCATGGCATCGTCGGTGTCGAAGAAGGCGCCGGTGCGCCAGACGGCGAGGAATTCGACGCGCATGACCGTGAAAGAAGCCAGCGCCGCCACCAAAGCGACCAGGACGACGTCCCAGCGCGCCGACCAGTCCCGCGTCGCGCCCGCCGGCGCTCCCGTCAACGCCCGTGCCGCCATCGAACCCGCCCGCATCCTGCAACACGCCAGCCTTACCGCGTCGGGCTTACCGCCCCGTTAGGGGCCGAGTGCCCGACGAAGGCGATGCCGCGGTGCGCGAACCGATGGCGCGGCATCGTATGGACCTGCGAAAGCGCGGCGACCCTTTCGCCGCCGTTGCTCGACCGGATGCGACTCAGGCGGCGAGCAGGCGGTTCACCTCGTTCACCAGATCCTTGAGGTGGAACGGCTTGGACAGCACCTTGGCCTGCTTGGGGGCGTTGTTGTCGGGGTTGAGCGCGACCGCCGCGAAGCCGGTGATGAACATCACCTTGATGTCGGGATCAAGCTCCGTCGCCCGGCGCGCCAGCTCGATCCCGTCCATCTCCGGCATCACGATATCGGTCAAAAGGAGTTCGAACGGCTCCTCGCGCAAGCGGTTGTAGGCGGACAGGCCGTTGTCGAAGGATGACACGTCGTATCCGGCATTCTGCAACGCCTTGGCCAGGAAGCGGCGCATGTCGCCGTCGTCCTCAGCAAGCAGGATCTTGCCCGTTACCATGCTCTCGTCTTCGGTCATGTCTGTTCCACGGGGCGGTGTTGTCCGCATGCACCGCTGATCTCAGGCAAAGCCCGGCTTCGCGCGGCCAGCCACGTTTGATGCCACGAACGGCCGGGGTTGCACAGGGTGACGCGGGCAACGCGGCGCAAAAAGCATTATCTTGCGGGATCGATTTCGAACCGGCTAGAAAGCTTTCATGAAGAGTGAGCAGCCGGGAGCCGCGCTCGCCGGTGAGGCCGCCATGCGGGACGCGGAGCTTGATCCCCCATTCGACATAGCCGACCCGGCGCAACCCGCCTGTCCGCTCGTCCTGTCCTCGCCGCACTCGGGTTCGATCTATCCGCAACGCTTCCTGAACAGCTCGCGGCTCGATGCGCTCTCGCTGCGGCGATCGGAGGATGCCTTCGTTGACGATCTGTTCGCCGGCGCCGCGGCCATCGGCGCACCGCTGCTGCGCGCCCGTTTCCCCCGCGCCTTTCTCGACCTCAACCGCGAGCCCTACGAGCTCGATCCCCGCATGTTCGACGGGCGTCTGCCGGGGTTCGTCAACACCCGCTCGGTTCGCGTCGCCGGCGGTCTCGGCACCATCGCCCGGGTGGTCGGCGAATCGCAGGAGATCTATGCCGACCGCTTGAGCGTCGAGGAGGGACTTGAGCGCATCGAGCGCTTGTACAAGCCCTACCACGCCGCCCTGCGCGGCCTGCTGGACCGAGCGCATCGCCTGTTCGGCTTCGCCGTGCTGATCGACTGCCACTCCATGCCCTCCATCCCGGCGGTCACGGCCGTCGGTGACCGGCGGATCAACACCGACTTCGTGGTCGGCGACCGCTACGGGACGAGCAGCGACCTGTCCTTCGTCCGGATCCTGGAGCAGGCGATCGGCAGCGCCGGCTATGTCGTGCAGCGTAACAAGCCCTACGCCGGCGGCTTCATCACGGAGCACTACGGCGCCCCGGCGAACGGCATTCACGCCATTCAGATCGAGATCAACCGATCTCTTTACATGAACGAGCGCGTCATGCGTCGCCTCGATCGCTTCACCAAGGTCAAGGCAGACCTCGCGACCATTTTGGTCACCCTGGCCGAGGCGGCGCTGGCGACCGGCTCTCCGCGCAAGGCGGCCGCGGAATAGACATCCATTGCGCTGACCGCGCGAAGGCGGCCGACGAAACAAAGCATGAGCGACAAAAAAAGAGCCGCTTGTGAAGCACAAGCGGCCCAAGTCTAGGGAGGAAACGCCCAAGGAGGGCACGGCGGCAACAGAATTGCCGCGCCGCAACAAGGTGCACGTGCAATGCACAAATGACAAGGGCCTTTCGCCCGACATCGCGCTCGCGAGCGTTCATGCAGGGATGCCCTGCAAAAGCTGCATGGATGCCCGCCGGCCGCCGATCAAGCTCCCACTGCGCGCTCCGGGCTGTGAGGTTGCGGTGACGGCTGCGCCGTGGCACCCCTCCGTGGACATAACTGCCGAGATCCGCAACGGGGGGCGCAATCCATGTCAGCCGGGAAAGAAACGCGCATGCTGGTCGTTGATCATGGGGGCCGTTGATTTCGCCGCCTTCGTCGACAGGCTGGGCGACGTGGCGAGCGAGACGATCCTGCCGTTCTTCCGCTCGGCGGTTGGAACCGAGGACAAGAACAAGGGCGGCCGCTTCGATCCCGTCACGGAAGCCGACCGGGCGGCGGAGGTGGCGATGCGCCGCCTCATCGAGGCGCAGTTCCCGACCCATGGCATCGTCGGGGAAGAGTTCGGGTCCATACGCGGCGAGGCCGAATACGTTTGGGTGCTCGATCCCATCGACGGCACCAAGGCCTTCATCTCCGGCCTGCCGACGTGGGGCGTGCTGATCGGCCTGCTGCACCACGGGCGTCCCTGCTACGGCACCATGGTGCAACCCTTCACGCGCGAGCGCTTCGTCGGCGACGGCACCAAGGCGCACTGGCGCGGCAGCGGACTCGGCGCGATGCGGGCGTCGCGCCGCCTGGGCACGCGCCGCTGCGCGACCCTCAACGAAGCAACGCTGATGACCACCTCGCCGCTCCTTTACGAGGGCGACCGGCTCGACGCGCTGCGCCGCCTGGAGGAACAGGCCAGGATGACCCGCTACGGCGTCGACTGCTACGCCTTCGCGATGCTGGCGGCCGGGCACGTCGACTGCGTGGTGGAAACGGGGGTGCAGCCCTACGACGTGGTCGCGCTGATCCCGATCATCGAAGGAGCCGGCGGCATCATCACGGACTGGAAAGGCGGCGACGCCTCGAAAGGGGGCGATGTCGTCGCCTCCGGGGATCGCCGGCTCCATGAGGAGGCTCTGGCCCGCCTCGGCGCCGCCGGGCCGTCCTGAGTGGGCTGCCGCAAACCTGCTGCAGGGCCGCTTGAGCGGACGTTGAAACGACGAGCGCCCCCGATCATGGACCGGGGGCGGAACTGACAGCGAGCGGACGCCTACTCGGCGGCTTGGGCGACCGGCTGCTTGTGGGCATAGTGCGAGGCGATGACCTCCATCGCCGCCTGCGCGCCGCCCTTGCGGTAGGGAATGCCGGCGATCTCGAAGCCCATCTCGACGCCGGCGAGGGCGCCCATGATGGTGAGGTCGTTGGTGTCGCCGAGATGGCCGATGCGGAACACCTTGTCGGCGATCTTGTTGAGCCCGGCGCCCAGCGACATGTCGAAGGTGTCGAGCACGATCTTGCGGAACGCGTCGCCGCCCTTGCCGCCCGGCATCATCACCGCCGTCATCACAGGTGAATGGTAGGGCTCGCGGGCGAGGTTCTCGAAGCCCCACGCCGCGACGGCCGCGCGCGTGGCCTCGCCGAAGCGCATGTGGCGGGCGAGGATGTTGTCGAAGCCTTCCTCGTGGATGAGGTCGATGGCGACGTCGAGTCCGTACAGGATCTGCGTCGCCGGCGTGTAGGGGAAGAAGCCGTTCTTGTTGGTGGCGAGCATGTCCTCCCAGCTCCAATAGCCGCGCGGCAGCTTGGCGCTCTTGGAGGCTTCGATGGCCTTGGCGCTGACGGCGTTGAAGGCGAGGCCCGGCGGCAGCATCAGCCCCTTCTGCGAACCGGCGACCGTGACGTCGATGCCCCATTCGTCGTGGCGCAGGTCGGCCGAGCCAAGGCCCGACACGGTGTCGACCATGAACAGGGCGGGGTGGTTGTTGTCGTCGATCGCCTTGCGGATCGCCGGAAGGTTGCTGAGCAGCCCGCCCGAGGTTTCATGGTGGACGACGCAGACGGCCTTGATCTCGTGGTTCTTGTCGGCGGCGAGCTTCTCGCTGATCTTTTGCGGATCGACGCCGGTGCGCCAGTCGGAGGCGATGAAGTCGGGCTTGAGGCCGAGCCGCTGCGCCATCTGGTGCCAGAGCGTCGCGAACTGCCCGGTTTCGTACATCAGGATCTTGTCGCCGGGGCTCAGCGTGTTGCTGAGGCCGGCTTCCCAGGCTCCC
Source organism: uncultured Beijerinckiaceae bacterium (assembly GCA_964245015.1). Lineage (GTDB taxonomy): Bacteria > Pseudomonadota > Alphaproteobacteria > Rhizobiales > Beijerinckiaceae > RH-AL1. The sequence continues at coordinate 13,998 of CAXTMA010000009.1, forward strand.
GAACCGGACGCTGGGAAGATGATGACGTGGCTTTTCGTCCTGAAAACGGTCTTGACCTTGTCGAGGACGCGAAGCGCCAGTTCCTGGAACTTCGGCCCGCGGTGGTCGAGGACCTGATAATCCATGGCGCGCAGGACCCGGTCGGGGATCGGCGTCGGCCCGGGGATCTGCAGGAAATGTCGTCCGGCCTTACGCGGGGTACTTCTCATCGCGAGGTCCTTCCTCCCAGGAGTTCAGCCTTCGGGCATGACAAAGGGTCCGCAGCCGAGGCGATCGAAGCCATCTAGGGCGGATGAAGGGGCCGTTCAATCGCAATATTCTTTCGGACGGACTTACGGTTTTTGTCCGGGTGCCGGATACCGGTTCGCTCGAGCGGTCGCCCGGCTCCTTCGCGTCCCGGCAGCCGCCCGCATCCTTGTCGAAGGTGAGGTTCGAAGCCGAAGAACGGACGCGTTCCCTGCGGCGACCCGATACGTTTGCGCCTGTTGAAAGCCGCCGTTGAAGCGCCTAAGCCGGTGCGGCAGCGAACGGGGGCTGGGATGGCAGCGGGCAGAACGGGCGCGGGGTGGCGACGCGTCGTGGTCAAGCTGTCCGGCGAGGCTCTGCAGGGCACGCTCAGCCACGGTCTCGATCAGGTCGTTCTCAGCCGGATCGCCGCCGATCTTGCCGAGGCGGCCGAGGGCACCGAGGTCGCGGTCGTGGTCGGCGGCGGCAACTTCTTCCGCGGCATCAAGGGCGCCGATTCCGGCATCGAGCGGGCGCGCGCCGATTCGATCGGCATGCTGGCGACCGTGATGAATGCGCTGGCCATCGAATATGCGGTGGAAAAGGCGGGGCAGCCGGCCCGCGTGCTGTCCGCGGTCCCCATGCCCTCGCTGTGCGAGCCCTATTCCCGTCAGGCGGCGCTGCACCACCTCGACAAGCGTCGCGTCGTGATCCTGGCGGGAGGCACCGGCAATCCCTTCTTCACCACCGACACGGGCGCGGTGCTGCGCGGCGCCGAACTCTCCTGCGACGCCATCCTCAAGGCCACACAGGTCGACGGCGTTTACACGACCGACCCCAAGCTGGACCCGACCGCCACGCGCTTCGAAACGCTGACCCATGACGAGGCGATCGCCAAAAATCTCGCCGTCATGGATACGGCCGCTTTCGCGCTTGCCCGCGAGAACCGAATTCCGATACTCGTCTTCTCCATCAAACGGCCCGGCGCGATCTGCGACGCCCTTGCGGGCAGGGCGACGGCGACGCTGGTCACGCCCTGAGGGCGGGGCGCTCCCGTCCGATCGGGTCCTGTGCGGAGCGGTGGAGCGGGACGGCCGTCTCCGCTCGGTCGGTCCGCAGGAGCGTGCCCGGCGACTCGACCGGCGGATGGATGGGTAAGCATACGCGATGAGCGACAAGTTCGATCTGCCCGATCTCAAGCGCCGCATGCAGGGCGCGCTGCAAAGCCTGAAACAGGAACTGGGCGGCCTGCGCACGGGCCGGGCGACCACGAGCCTGCTCGAACCCATCGAGGTCGTGGCCTACGGGCAGCGCATGCCGATCAACCAGGTCGCCACGTTGAGCGTGCCGGAAGCGCGGATGGTGTCGGTCCAGGTGTGGGACCGCGGCATGGTCGGCGCGGTGGAAAAGGCGATCCGCGACTCCAACCTCGGCCTGTCCCCGACCACCGAGGGCACCACTCTGCGCATCCGCATTCCCGAACTCAACGAGCAGCGCCGCAAGGAGATGGTCAAGGTCGCCCACCGCTACACGGAAGAAGCGCGGATCGCCGTCCGCCACGTCCGGCGCGACGGCTTCGACACCTTGAAGAAGCTGCTGAAGGACAAAGACATCAGCGAGGACGACGAGAAGCGGCTGGGAAGCGACGTGCAGAAGGTCACCGACCAGTTCGTCGGCGAGATCGACCTGACGCTTGCCGTGAAGGAAAAGGAAATCATGCAGGTTTGAGGACAGGTCGGCCCGAACCTGCCGCACCCCGCCCGCCTGCGCGCAGCCGCTGTGGCGCCAGGATCCGGCCGCGACGCTCTTGCGCACCAGCCACTTCTTCATTCGAGCGACCGCAACCGGGAAGGCCGATGCCAAGTCCAGCGGAGGAAAGTTCGGCGGTCAGGGCGGTGAGGGCGCCCGGCCTGCCCGCGCACGTCGGCCTCATCATGGATGGCAACGGCCGCTGGGCCGCACGACACGGCCTGCCGCGCCTGGAGGGTCACCGTCGCGGGCTCGATGCGCTGCGCGGTGCCGTGCGCACCGCTACCGACCTGTCGCTCGACTACCTCACCGTTTACAGCTTTTCGGCCGAGAACTGGAGCCGGCCCTTCGACGAGATCCAGGACCTGATGGGCTTGCTCCGGCGCTTCATCCGCAAGGACCTCATCGAGCTGCACAAGGCCGGCGTCCGGGTCAAGATCATCGGTCACCGCGAGAACCTCCAGCCCGACATCCGCAGCCTTCTGATCGAGGCCGAAACCCTCACCCGGCTGAACACCGGCCTGACCCTCGTGATCGCCTTCAACTACGGCGGCCGGCAGGAGATCGCCGCCGCCGCCAGGGCCATCGCCCGCCGCCTCGCCGAGGGCAAGCTGCGCGAAGCCGACATCAACGAAGCGCTGCTGTCGAGCTTCCTCGACACCACAGGCATCCCCGACCCCGACCTCATCATCCGCACCTCGGGCGAGCAAAGGCTTTCGAACTTCCTGCTGTGGCAGGCTGCCTATGCCGAATTCGTCTTCCTGCCTCTTCTTTGGCCGGACTTCGACCGCGCCGCCTTTACCGGAGCCCTCGCCGAGTACGCAGCCCGTGACAGGCGCTTCGGCGGCGCCCCCCGCCCCAAGGCGAGCCGCACGACCGCGCGAACCGGCTCGTGAAGGATGCCGGGCCGGCTGGGCGCACCGCGGTCGGTTCCCTTCCGGGCCGGTGGCACGATCTCGGCGCCCGGGCCGGCTCCGGCCTCGTCCTCGTTGTTCTCGCCTTGGGAACGGCGCGGCTCGGCGGCGCGCCTTTCCTCCTCACCTGGCTCGCCGCCGCCGCCGCGCCGCGGTGGGAATGGCAGCGCCTGATCGAAGCGCCGGCCCGGACTCATCGCGTC
>CAXTMA010000009.1:17098-34523 GCA_964245015.1 uncultured Beijerinckiaceae bacterium
GCTCTGGCCGGCTGCGGCTTCGTGTTCGCCGCCGCGATACCGGTCGCCGCCGCCTCGGCCGGCGCGGCCGTCCTTGCCGGACCGGGGCGCCGCCTATGGGCCGCCGCCGGCGTGCTCTACGCCGGTACGCTGGTCCTGGCCGTGCTCGGCCTGCGCTTTTCCCCGATGTTCGGCGCCCGCTCGATCTTCTGGCTCTTCGCCACCGTGTGGTCGACGGACGTGTTCGCCTATTTCGGCGGCCGGCTGATCGGCGGTCCCAAGCTGTGGCCCCGCGTGTCGCCCTCCAAGACCTGGTCGGGGACGCTGACCGGGATCGCCGCCGCCGGATGCCTCGGCACCTTCGTCGCCCTGCGCGACCTGCCAGCCCCCACGATCCTGCTGCCGGTGCTCGCCCTCACCCTGGTTACGGCGGCCGTGTCGCAGGCCGGCGACGCCTTCGAGTCGGCGATCAAGCGCCGCTTCGGCGTCAAGGACTCCAGCCGGCTCATCCCCGGTCACGGCGGCGTCATGGATCGCCTGGATGGCTTCACCGCCGCCGCCGTGTTCGCCTTCGCCTTGGGCGCGGCGCGCGGCATGCCGTCGACGGCCCTCGGTCTTTTCTCGTGGGCCTGAACGTGCGTAAGGAATGCGCATGGATCACCTTGCCGCCCCCGCGCCCGACGCGTCGTTGAAGCAGCCGCGCGTCATCACGGTTCTGGGCGCGACGGGGTCGATCGGACGCTCCACCGCCGATCTGCTCGATGCCGCGCCCGATAGCTTCAACGTCGTGGCGGTGGCCGGTGGACGTGATGCGATCGCCCTGGCGCGCACGGCCGTGCGGTTGAAGGCGTCCTTCGCCGCCCTCGCCGATCCCGCCGGCTACGGCGCCCTCAAGGCGGCACTGGCCGGCACTGGCATCGCCGCCGCCGCCGGCGAGGAGGCCGTGGTCGAGGCGGCTCTGCACCCGAGCGACCTCGTGGTCGGCGCCATCGCCGGCACCGCCGGCGTCAAGCCGACCTTTGCCGCGCTCGACGCCGGCCGCGCCATCGCGCTCGCCAACAAGGAATGCCTGGTCTGCGCGGGCCCCGCCTTCATGCGCCAGGCGGCCCTGCGCGGCACGCGGCTGCTGCCGGTCGACAGCGAGCACAACGCCATCTTCCAGGCGTTGGGCGAGGCCGACCCCGCCACCGTCGACCGCATGACGCTGACCGCGTCGGGCGGACCGTTCCGCACCTGGAGCAAGGAACGGATCGCCGCTGCCACCCCCGATCAGGCGCTGGCCCATCCGAACTGGGCGATGGGTCCGAAGGTGACGGTGGACTCCGCCGGCCTGATGAACAAGGGGCTCGAACTGATCGAGGCGCACTACCTTTTCGGCATGGATCCCGAACGCCTCGACGTTCTCGTCCATCCCCAGTCCATCGTTCACGGCCTGGTGGCCTTCGCCGACGGTTCGGTGACCGCCGGCCTCGCCGCGCCCGACATGAAGGTGCCGATCGGGCATTGCCTGCATTACCCCGAGCGCATGCCCACGAGCGCGCGGCGCCTCGACCTCGCGCAGGTCGGCACCTTGACCTTCGAGCGGCCCGACCTCGACCGCTTTCCCTCCCTGCGCGTCGCCCTCGACGTTCTGCGCGCCGGGCAGGGGCTTCCAACCGTGATGAACGCCGCCAACGAGATCGCCGTGGAAGCCTTCCTGGCCGGGCTGATCGCCTTCCACGAGATCGCCCGCCTCGTCGAAAGGGCCTGCGAGACGGCCATCGCCGACGGCAGCGCGCGCGAACCGGCCACGGTGGCCGATGCCCTCGCCATTGACCATGTCGTCAGAGAAAAGTGTCGCGCGGCCCTGACCGGCCTCGACGGAAGCGCGCGTTTAACACCATGCTAACCACCCGGCCGGCGCCACGCGCGACGTTTCCACCCGCCCGATCGCGCCCCGCGCGGTCCATCACGCCCACCGCATGCGCCTTTGGAGGCTGACGTGTCGCTGTTCTCGATCTTCATCTACACGGTGCCCTTTCTCGCCGTTCTCACCCTGATAGTGTTCTTCCACGAGATGGGGCATTTCCTGGTCGGCCGCTGGTGCGGCGTGAAGATCGATGCCTTCTCGCTCGGCTTCGGCCCCGAACTCGCCCACTACATCGACAAAAGGGGCACGCGCTGGCGCCTCGCCCTGCTGCCGCTCGGCGGCTACGTCAAGTTCCATGGCGATGCCGATGGCGCGTCCATGACCCATCCCTCGGCGCTGGCGATGGCGCCGGGCGAGCGCGCCGTCACCCTGTTTGGGCAGAGCGTATGGAAGAGGATGGCCGTGGTCGCCGCCGGCCCGGTGGCCAACTTCATCGTCGCCATCGTGATCTTCACCGGGCTGTTCTACGTCGGCGGTCGCGCCCTCATCACGCCGCAGATCGGCTCGGTGCAGGCCGGCAGCGCCGCCGCCCTCGCCGGTTTCCAGCCCAAGGACGTGATCACCTCGATCGACGGCGCCGCGCTCGACTCCTTCGAGGACATGCAGCGCATCGTGCAGTCCGGCGACGGCGCCCCCCTGTCGTTCGGCATCACCCGCGATGGGCAGCCCATGACCCTCGTCGCCCAGCCGCGCCGCCAGGTGATCTCAACCCTGTTCGGACCGTTGAAGACCAACGTGCTCGGCGTCGGCGCGGACACCAATCCAGCCAACGTGCGCATGGTCCGCTCCGGCCTGTTCCAATCGGTTGGAATGGGGATCTCCGAAACCTGGTTCGTGGTGGAAAGCACCGGGCACTACCTGAGGGAGCTGATCGCCGGCCGCGAATCGGCGGACCAGATGTCGGGGCCCTACCGGATCGCCCAGGTGACGGGCAAGGTGGCCCAGCTTGGCATCGCGCCGCTGCTCAACCTCGCCGCCATCCTGTCGATCTCCATCGGCCTGCTCAACCTGATGCCGATCCCGGTGCTCGACGGCGGCTTCCTGATGTTCTTCGCCTTCGAGGCGGTCCGCGGCAGGGCGCTCAAGGAGAAGACGATGGAGGTCGCGTTCCGGGTCGGCCTGACCTTCGTGGCGGCGGTGTCTATCTTCGTGTTCATCAACGACGTGTCGCATCCCCTGAACCCGAAGCCGGCCGTTCCCGCCCAGGTCGATGGCGGCGCGAAGTGACCCGCGGCGACGGTTAACCATCTCTGTTCACGAATCAATTACCCTAAACCGTGTCTCACCCGCCACGCGGGGTTGAAAACGCCGGTTGCGTCCCGGACGGCGTTTTCAGGGATCGCGGGACGAGGTAAAAGCGGTGTGTGAGTGGGGGTGGGTCTTTGGGCCCGCTTGTTTCGATCGGACAAACTTCCGTCCGGTTGCCCGGCGAAGAGCCGGGCAGACAATTTGTGCGGGGCCGGATCAGTAATGCTCGTACCTAAGGGTCACCTCCACCGGATCGCGGCTGCGGCGACCGTGTTCCTGTCCCTCCTGCTGTTTGTATCCGCCGCCTTCGCGGCCGAAGTATCGGTGCGTGGCAACCGTCGCGTGGACTCCGAGACGATCCGCTCCTACTTCGCCGGCACCAGCCCCGACGAGGTCGATAAAGGCGTGAAGAACCTCTACGCCACCGGACTGTTCTCGGAGGTCAGCGTCAGCCGCGGCGGCGGCGGGGTGACCATCACCGTCAGCGAGAACCGGGCGGTCAACCGCGTCGTCTTCGAGGGCGCCAGCAAGATCAAGCCGGAGCAGCTCTCCGCCGACCTCGCGACCAAGACGCGGGGATCCTACAACCCCACCCTGGTGAACGCCGACATCGAGCGCATCAAGGACCTGTACCGCCGCTCCGGTCGCGCGGCGGCCAGCGTCACGGCGCGCACCGTTGACCTTCCCAACGGCACCGTGGACGTGGTCTTCGTCATTCGCGAAGGCGACAAGACCGGCATCAAGGAGATCGTCTTCCTCGGCAACAGGGCCTATTCCGGCGGCAAGCTGCGCGGGCTGATGGACTCGACGGAGATGAACTACCTGTCGTTCTTCAAGTCGTCCGACGTCTACGACCCCGAGCGCATCGGCAACGATCTGGAGCTGATCCGGCGCTTCTACTTGAAGAACGGCTACGCCGACTTCCGCGTCGTGGGATCAGACGCCCGCTTCGAGCCGGCGAAGAGCGGCTACGTCGTCACCATCACCGTCGAGGAAGGTCCGCAGTACAAGGTCGGAAGCGTCAGGGTCGACTCGCACAATGCGGCCCTGCCCGAGGCCAGCCTGCTTCCTTTCCTGCGCATTCGCGCCGGCGAAACGTACAACGGCGACCTCGTCGAGAAGACGGTCCAGGTGATGACCCGCGAGGTGAACCGCCGCGGCTACGCCTTCACGCAGGTCAAGCCGCGCGGCGACCGCGATCCGACCACGCGCACCGTGTCCATCGTCTTCTCCATCGACGAGGGACCGCGCGTCTACATCGAGCGCATCGTGGTGCGCGGCAACACCCGGACCCGGGACTACGTGATCCGCCGCGAGTTCGAGCTCGGCGAGGGCGACGCCTACAACAAGGTGCTGGTCGACCGGGCGGAGAAGCGCCTCAACGGCCTCGGCTTCTTCAAGAAGGTCAAGATCACCAACGAGGCCGGCTCCTCGCCCGACCGCGTCATCATCATCGTCACCGTGGAAGACCAGCCCACCGGCTCGATCTCGGTCTCGGGCGGTTATTCCACCACCGACGGCTTCATCGGCGAGGTCGCGGTCACGGAAACCAACTTCCTCGGCCGCGGCCAGTACGTGCGCGCCGCCGTGACGGAAGGCCAGCGCACCCGCGGCGTCGAGTTCAACTTCACCGAGCCGTATTTCCTCGGGCGGCGCCTCGCCGCCGGCTTCGACCTGTTCGCCAAGGAATCCGACGTTTCGCAGTATTCGTACTACAACAACTTCGTCGCCGGCGGCACGGTCCGCTTCGGCGTGCCGGTCACCGACGAGATCACCTTCTCGCCGCGATACTCCATCTATCGCTCGCAGATCTCCATCCCCGACAGCACCTCCGCACCGTACAACGACTGTACCGCGCCGATCGCCGGCTTCACGCCTCCCCTCAACGGCGCCGCACCGACCGCGACCGCGAGCTGCCTCAGCAACGGCGAAGCCTCGCTGGCGCTGAAGCAGGCACAGGGCGTCACCGTCACCTCGCTGTTCGGCTACACCCTGTCCTACAACAGCCTGGACGTCGGCAAGAACCCGACCGAGGGGATCCTCGCCGAGGCCCGCCAGGACATCGCCGGCGCCGGCGGCACCCAGCGCTTCCTCCGCACCACCGGCGAATTCCGCTACTACCACCCCATCTACGACCAGATCATCGGTCTGTTCCACGTGCAGGGCGGCGACCTACGAGCCATCGGCGGCAGCCAGCTGCGCATCGTCGATAACTTCAATCTCGGGCCGACCCTGGTTCGCGGCTTCGCCCCCAACGGTATCGGCCCGCGCGACGTGTCGCCTGGCATCGACTACACCGGCAACCCGCTCGGCGGCACCGACTATTTCGGTGCCTCGGTGGAAGCGCAGTTCCCGCTCTACGGCGTGCCGCGCGACCTCGGCTTGCGCGGCGCCGTGTTCTTCGACGCCGGCACCTTGTTCGGCTACAAGGGCGCGACAGCCTTCGGTACGGCCGCCAACGGTGGCGCCGTGACCCAGTACAACGTGGCGCCGACGTTCACGCAGGGCAACACCATCACCGTTGGCGCCGATCATTCCAACCTGATCCGCACCTCGGCCGGTGGTTCGATCATCTGGCAGTCGCCGCTCGGGCCTTTGCGCTTCGACTTCGCCAAGGCGATCACCAAGAGCGAGTACGACGTGACCCAGTTCTTCCGCTTCTCCGGCGGCACCACCTTCTGAGGAACCGCCACAGGCCGGCCTCGCCAGGCCTGCCGGCAGTTCGCGAATGGCAGCTGTGATGTCAACTTCTTGCAGCGGATCGAAACGAGCGCAGCGGTTCGCGGACAAAACCGATGCGAACCAAAAGGTCGGGGCATCGAACCGGATCCAGCATAGGGTTGGGTACCCTCGTCTCGCTTGACAAGGCGTCCTCGTCCGGTGATTGCAGGCGCCGTCGCCCGTTGACCGATCCCTTTGCCATGAGCAGTCTCGGCTTCTTCCGTGCCGCCGCACCGCTGACGCTCGCTGCCCTGGCTGCCGAGTGCGGCGCCCATCTCCCGGCCCACGCCGATCCTTCCATGGTCGTGCGTTCGGCCGCTCCGCTCGAACGAGCCGGCCGCGACGAAGTGACGGCCTTTCACGAGGGCGTGCACCTCGACGACCTTCGGGCGACCCGCGCCGGCGCCTGCCTTGTGGCACCCCGCCATCTTGACCGCGTGCCCCCCGGCACCGTTGCCCTGGTGACCGACCACCCGCGCGACGCGTTCCGTCGTCTGGCCGCGATGCTGCACCCGGGAAGCGTCCGGCCGGTCTCGGCGGTGGAAGGACGCGGCATCGACTCCAGCGCCCGCATCCATCCCGGAGCGCTGCTGGAGCGCGGCGTCAGCGTCGATCCCGGCGCGGTCGTCGGTCCGGGGGCCGAGGTCGGGGCCGGCACCTTCATCGGCGCCTTCGCCGTGATCGGCGCGGGGGTCCGCATCGGCCGGGATTGCGCCATCGACGCCCACGTCAGCCTCGCCCACACCCTTCTCGGTGACCGCGTCCTCATCGCGGCCGGCGCCAGGATCGGCTGCGGCTCGCGCGACCTGCGGCTCGGCCGCGTCATCATCCAGAACGACGTCGAGATCGGCGCTAACGCGGTGGTCGAGCGGGGCGGCTTGAGCGATACGGTGATCGGTGAAGGGAGCCGGATCGGGCCGCACGTCGCGGTGGCTTCGGGGACGGTCACCGCGCGCGCAAGTCGGCTGCCCGCAGTGTCGTGAAGGAGATGCACTGAACCGACCGCGCTTCCGCAAGCCTGCTCGCGCCCCTGGGTTCGAAGGAGCCCGGATCCGCTCTTCGATCGGAAGCTCTGGGCGAGGCTGGTTGAGCCCGCCGCCCCATCCGTCTGCCGGCTCCCGGCTGTGGACTGGCCGTTCCGTCGCCGGATGAAATGTTCTACAGCCATGCCAGCAACCGGCCTTCGCCGGCTTCAGGCGACGAGCACGCGATGAGCGACCAGCCATGAGCGATTTGGACGGGGATCCCGCGCGGCCCTTCGATATCAAGGAGATCCTGAAGTGTCTGCCGCATCGCTACCCGTTCTTGCTCGTTGATCGCATCATCGAGGCGCGCGACGACGTGTCGTGCATCGGCATCAAGAACGTCAGCATGAACGAGCCGCAGTTCCAGGGGCATTTCCCCGGACAGCCGGTGATGCCCGGCGTGCTCCTCATCGAGGGCATGGCGCAGACGGCGGGGGCCTTCTGCATCCGCGCACGCACCAAGGCCGACGGCGGTCCGCCGCCGCTCGTGTACTTCATGACGATCGACAAGGCGAAGTTCCGCAAGCCGGTCGTGCCCGGCGATCGCGTCGAGTACCACGTCGAACGCACCAATCAGCGGCGCAACATTTGGTGGTTCAAGGCGCGCGGTCTGGTCGACGGCCAGTGCGTGTGCGAGGCCGAGTTCTCCGCGCTGCTGACGGAAGTCGCGATCTGAAGCCCTGGACCGAGACGTCCGCGGCGGTTTGCGGAGGAAACAGCGCGCCGCATCGTCGGCCCGATGCGGCGCGGTAACCGGACCACGGAAGCGGGTTCGAGGTTCAAAGGCCTGTCGCGAAAGGCAGCACATGGAAACAAAGGCGATCAGGGTCCACGACTACGGCGGCCCGGAGGTGATGAAGCTGGAAGGCACGACCCTCGCCGACCCCGGTCCCGGCGAGGTGCTCGTGCGCTTCCATGCGGCGGGCGTGAACTACATCGATACGTATTTTCGCAGCGGCGCCTACCGCGCGCCGGTCCTGCCCTTCGTGCCGGGCAGCGAGGGCGCCGGCGAGGTCGCGGCGGTGGGCGCCGGCGTGTCCGGCTTCGCGCCGGGCGACCGGGTCGCCTTCGTCGGTGCCCTCGGCTGCTACGCGGGAGGTCGGGTCGTGCCCGCCGACCGGCTGATCAGGCTGCCCGAATCGGTCAGCTATCAGACGGCGGCGGCGATGATGCTGAAAGGCCTGACCGCGCAATACCTGCTGCGCCAGACTTATCGCGTGAAGCCCGGCGATACCATCCTGGTCCATGCGGCCGCCGGCGGCGTCGGCCTGATCCTTTGCCAATGGGGCAGGCTGCTCGGGGCCACCGTGATCGCAACCGTCGGCTCGCCGGAAAAGGCCGAGCTCGCCCGCGCGGCGGGTGCCGAGCACCTGATCCTGTACCGCGAGGAGGACTTCGTTGCCGGCGTGCGCGACATCACCGGGGGCAAAGGCTGCGCCGTCGTCTACGACGGCGTGGGCAAATCGACCTTTCCCGGCTCGCTCGACTGCTTGGCGCCGCTCGGGATGTTCGTCAGCTTCGGCTCCGCTTCCGGCAAGGTCGAGGCGTTCGACATCAACGTGCTGTCGGCGAAGGGCTCGCTGTTCGCGACCCGGCCGACGCTGGCGACCTACACCGCCGATCCAGCCAATCTGGCGAGGATGGCGGCCGACCTCACGGATGTGGTCGGCAAGGGCGAGGTGGTCATCACCGTCTCCGCCACGGCCCCGCTCGAAGAAGCGGTCGCGGTGCACCGATCGCTCGAAGCGCGGCAAACAACCGGCTCGGTCGTCCTCACGATGTGAGGCGCGGGCCCGACGCGGCAGCCATCGGTCCTGAACACGGCAGGCCCAGACATGGGAACGACCCGGCATTCCCGCCGGGTCGATGGTTCGGTGGCTCAGCTCAGTACCGGGCGACGACCGGGGCGGGCGTGAAGGTGTCGAACTTGTAGCTGATTCCGGCCTGCACGCGGTTGTCGGTTTCGCGCTGGCGCACGGCGAGGCCGCCGCCCGACGAGGCGGCCAACACGTTGGTGAAGCTGCCGAAGTCGGTGAAGCGGTATTCGACGCGCACCGACAGGTTGTTGGTGAAGGCGTAGTCGACGCCGCCGCCGACGGTGTAGCCGACTCGGGTCCGGCTGAGCGAGTCGGTGGCGCCCGTGGCGAGGTTGACGTAGTTGTTCTGCAGGCCGCCGAAGGCCGCGCCGCCGGTCGCGTAGAACAGCACGCGGTCGAAGGCGATACCGAGGCGGCCGCGGATCGAGCCCTGGATGTTCTCGCGAGCGCTGTCGCTGAAGCCGCCGAGCGCGTAGGTCGTGCGGGCGCTGGTGCCGTCGACGTCGCCTTCGAGGCCGATCACGCCGGCGGTGCCGAAGCCGAAGCTGCCGTTGGCGCCGAGCAGGCTGCCGATGACGGGCAGGCTTTGAGTGGAAAAGAGGTAGCCGATGTGGCCGCCGCCGATGATGCCGTTCTTGCTGCCGCTGTTGGCGGCAAGACCGGCGCCGGTCGCCGTGGCGGTGGCGAGGCCGTTGGAGCGGCCGAATTCGTAGCCGACTTGGGCACCGACGTAGAATCCGGTCCAGGTGAAGACCGGGATCGGCGGCGGCGGCGCGAACACCGGCGGCGCGCGGCGCGACGGCAGGTCGGCGGCGAGGGCGGCGGTGGAGAGCAGGGCAAGCGCCAAGCCCGATGCGACTGTCTTGATATGCATGGTTATCGTTCCCCTCAGAAGCGATCTCACCCCCATAACGCGTCGCCATCGCACAGAGACGACGGTTCCAGCCGAGTTCGGGCGTAATGATCGTCTTGTGGCGGGAACACCACAACTTGCCTCGTTTCAAGGCATGCGACGCCCGAGCCCGACCTCGCGAAAGGTCGGTCTCGGGTTCGGGAAGCGAAGCGCTAAAGCATCGGACCCTTCAACGGGTCCGATGCTTTGCTCTGACCTACTGTGCCGCACCGGATTGATCCGAAAACCGCTTCGCACTTTTCGGTCCGATGCTCTAGCGACGCGGCAGTCAGTTGGTTCGGATGCGACGGGAACGTTCAAGCACGCGACGCGATCCGGTGTCCGGTGCTCATGCTCAGTAGCGGGCGACGACCGGAGCGGGCGCGAAGGTGTCGAACTTGTAGGAGAAGCCGACCTGGACGCGGTTGTCGGTTTCGCGCTGGCGAACGGCCATGCCATTGCCGGACGAGGCGGCGAGCAGGTTGGTGTAGGAGCCGAAATCGGTGTAGCGGTATTCGACGCGCACCGAGAGATTGTTGCTGAAGGCGTATTCCACGCCGCCGCCGACGGTGTATCCGACCCGCGTGTGGCTGATGTTGTCGGTGCCGCCGGTGGCGAGGTTCACGTAGGTGTTCTGCAGTCCGCCGAAGGCCGCGCCGCCGGTGGCGTAGAACAGGGCGCGGTCGAAAGCGACGCCGAGGCGGCCGCGGATCGAGCCCTGGATGTTCTCCTGAGACTTGTCAGAGAATCCGCCGAGCAGGTAGTTCGCGCGGGCGCTTGTGCCATCGACGTCGCCTTCGATACCGAACACGCCGGCGGTGCCGAGGCCGAAGCTGCCGTTGGAGCCGAACAGGCCGCCGATGCCGGGCAGCGACTGGGTGGAGAAGAGGTAGCCGATATGGCCGCCGCCGATCACGCCGTTCTTGCTGCCGGTGTTGGCGGCAAGTCCGGTCTGGGTCACGGTGGCGAAGGCGTAGCCGTTGGACTTGCCGAACTCGTAGCCGACCTGACCGCCGACGTAGAAGCCGGTCCAGGTGAACACGGGAATCGGCGGCGGGGGCGCATAAACCGGCGGCGCGCGACGCGAGGGGAGATCGGCGGCGAAGGCCGATCCGGCGGCAACCGCAAGGGCGACCGTCGAGAGGAGAAGAGTTCTGATCATCGACTTATCCTTTCACGAAGCAGCATCGACCCGCTTACGCGAAGTGATGCCGGGGCAAGGCCCGAAGCCCCGCACCGGAGCCCATGTCCGTGATTTAGATCGAAACCCGTATCTGATCGGTTAAGGCTACGAGCTCTTCAGCACGTTTGGCGAGATGCTGCAGTCTTAATGCCGAGCGGCTAAAAATTAACTAAGATCCGCATATAAATCATAGTCGTCTGATGATTTTACAGTTGCCGTTACGATTTCTCCGGCGCGGATCGGGCGACGGCTCGAGAGATGCACCTTGCCGTCGATCTCGGGGGCATCGCCGACCGTGCGGCCGATCCCCGTCAACGGCCCGCCGCTGTCCACGATCACCTTGAGGCGGCGGCCGACCTTGGCCTTGAGCCTGCGCGCGCCGATCGAACGCTGATGCGCCATGAAGCGACGATGGCGCGCCTGCTTGAGCGCGTCGGGCACGGCGGGCAGGCCGAGATCGTTGGCCGGCGCGCCGGCGACCGGCTCGTAGGGGAAGGCGCCGACCCGGTCGAGGCGGGCGGCTGAAAGCCAGGCCAGCAGCTCTTCGAAGTCCTCGTCGGTTTCGCCGGGAAAGCCGACGATGAAGGTCGAGCGCAGCGTCAGATCCGGGCAGATCTCGCGCCACCGGCGGATGCGGTCGAGCAGCTTGTCGCGATCGCCCGGCCGCCGCATCGCCTTCAGAACCGACCGGCTCGCGTGCTGGAAGGGGATGTCGAGGTAGGGCAGCACGAGCCCATCGGCCATCAGCGGGATCACCTCGTCGATGTGGGGATAAGGATAGACGTAGTGCAGCCGGACCCAGGCGCCGAGCGAACCCAACTCGCGGGCGAGGTCGACGAAGCCGGCGCGCACGTCGCGATCACGGAAGCGGCCCGGCGCGTAGCGGAGGTCGACGCCGTAGGCGCCGGTGTCCTGCGACACGACCAGAAGCTCCTTGACGCCGGCCCGCACCAGCCGTTCGGCTTCATGAAGCACCTCGCCGACCGGGCGCGACACCAGCCGCCCGCGCAGGTGGGGAATGATGCAGAAGGAGCAGCTGTTGTTGCAGCCTTCCGAAATCTTCAGATAAGCGTAGTGCCGGGGCGTGAGCTTGAGGCCCTGTTCCGGCACCAGCGACAGTTTGGGATCGTGCGGGGCGGGGACGGCGGCGCGCACGGCCGACATCACGCTGTCGAAGGCCTGCGGTCCGGTGATGGCGAGAACGTTGGGGAACCGGTCGCGGATCGCCTCGGGCGTGGCGCCGAGGCAGCCGGTGACGATCACCTTGCCGTTGGCATCGAGAGCTTCGCCGATCGCCGCTAGGCTTTCCGCCTTGGCGCTGTCAAGGAAGCCGCAGGTGTTGACCACCACCAGATCGGCGCCAGCATGGGTGCGCGACAGCTCGTAGCCTTCCGCCCGCAGCCGGGTCAGGATGCGTTCGCTGTCGACCAGGGCCTTGGGACAGCCGAGCGAAACGAAAGACACGCGCGGCGCGGCGAAGCGCGAGGGATCGGGACTTGCAGTTGGGGGAGCAAACGTCATCGGCGACTGGTGTCACGATCGGGCCCGCCACGCAACGCGGGCGCCCCCGGCGGCGACGCCCGGAGCCACGAGGCCGCAGCTGCAAGGTCGAAGTCGCGCATGACCAATGAAAAACCCGGCCGCTGGGCCGGGTTTCTTTTGCTGGGGGTCGCGCGGGCGCTCAGTAGCGGGCGACGACCGGGACCGGCGCGACCGGGTTGTCGAACTTGTAGGAGAAGCCGACCGTGAAGCGCTGCTGGTAAAGGTGCTGCGTCGTGTTGAAGTTGCCGGTGGCCGCCGAATTGATGTTCACGAACCTGCCGAACTCCGAGTAGCGATACTCGCCGCGCAGGGAGAAGTTGGTGGTGAGGGCGTATTCCACACCGCCGCCGACCGTGAACCCGACGCGGGTGGTGGTCAGGCTGTCGGTTGTCAGCTGGGTGACGGCGCCGCTGAACCCGTAGTTCTCGGTGAACTGCCCGAATGCCACGCCGCCGGTGGCGAAGAACAGCGCGCGATCCACCGCGATGCCGATGCGGCCGCGGACCGAACCGGTGATGTTCTCCCTGACCTGGTTGAAGAAGGTGCCGCCGGCGCCTCCGGGGAAGGCAGCCGCGCCGCGGAAGTCGGTGCCGTCGACGTCGCCTTCCACACCGATCACGCCGCCGGTGCCGCCGACGCCGCCGATCAGCGGAATGCCGCTGAAGGTGCCGGCGAGCTGCCCGAGGATCGGGAGCGACTGGGTGGAGAAGTTGTAGCCGAGGTGGGCGCCGCCGATCGTTCCGTTGGGGAAGCCGACCTGGTAGAGGACGTTGGGCCCGCCACCGGCGTTGGCGACTTCGCGGGCATTGTCGCGGCCGAAGGCGTAGCCGACTTGGCCGCCGATGTAGAAGCCGGTCCAACTATAAGCCGGAACCGGGGGGATGAACACGGGCGGCGCGCGGCGCGAAGGAAGATCGGCCGCATAAGCAGTCGCCGTTGCGGCGGCAATCGCCGCCGCGGAGAGGAGCATTGTACGGATCACGCTGAGTTTCCCTTCGGGTGCGAAGTTCGGTGTCTGATGAATAACTCAAAGAGATCTGGCGACAACTGGTAAAGGCGATTTCAAGGCGCCGGTCGGGCCTTTACCCGGCCGGTGTTACAAGCCTGCAACGAAAAGTTCCGCGAGCTTCGAAACCGCCAAGCGCCGGCCAAGCGCCCGTCGAGCGCCCGTCGAGCGCCCGTCGAGCGCCCGTCGAGCGCCCGCAACCCGCCCGGCTTTCGCACGCGGCCGTTGGGGCGCAACTCCGTCAGCGCCGCCGTCGACCAGTTTCAGGACGCCATGGCGATCGTGTCGCGCACCTTGGGATACACCTCGCCCGCCCAGCGCCGGCCGGCGAAGATGCCGTAGTGCCCGACGCCGGTCTGGACGTGATGCGTCTTGAGGTAGGGCCGGATGCTGCCGCACAGGTCTTGCGCCGCCATCGTCTGCCCGAGGCCGCAGATGTCGTCGCGCTCGCCTTCCACCGTGAGCAGGGCCGTGCGCCGGATGGCGCGGGGATCGACGCGCCGGCCGGATATGTCGAGCCGTCCCCGCGCGAGGTCGTAGGTTTGGAACACCTGCTGCACGGTTTGCAGGTAGAACTCAGCCGACAGGTCCATCACCGCGAAGTATTCGTCGTAGAAACTCTTGATGGTGGCGTACTTCACCTCGTCGCCGGCGGCGAGCGCGGCGGCCATGTCGTCGAAGGCCTTGAGGTGGCGCTCCCGATTCATGCCGATAAAGGCGGTGAGCTGCATGAAGCCGGGATACACCTTCCGCCCGGCGCCCTTGTAGAAGGCCGGCACGCGGTCGCAAAGTTGGTTCTCGAACCATTCGATCGGTTTCGAGTTGGCGAGCTCGTTCACCTTGGTCGGGTTGAGGCGGGCGTCGATGGGACCGCCCATCAGGGTGATCGAGCGGGGCTGCGCCGGGTCGCCGTCCTCGGCCATCAGCGCCGCCGCCGCCAATGCCGGCACAACCGGCTGGCAGACCGCCATCAGGTGGCTGCCTTCGCCGAGCCGGCGCAAGCAGCCGATCACCTCCTGCGTGTAGGTCGACAGGTCGAAGGGGCCGGCCTCGCGCGGCACGTCGCGGATGTTGTTCCAATCCGTGATGTAAACGTCGTGGTCGATCAGCAGCACCTGCACGGTGGCGCGCAGCAGCGTCGCATAATGGCCCGACATCGGCGCGACGACCAGCACGCGCGGCTGCTCGGCTTCCATGTCCTTGCGGAAGCGGAGCAGGGTACAAAACGGCGTCCGATCAACCGTTTCCTCCTTCACCCCGATCAGCTTGTTGCCGACCAGAACAGGTTTGATGTCGAACGTCGGGCGCGTTTCCGTCATGCGCAACGCGGCAAACGTGTCGAGCTTGGCGGCGAAGGCGTCGCGATCGAAGGGAAGGAAGGCTGCGGGGCCGAGCGCGGGCCAGGGCAATCGCAGCGTCGTCGCCATCATCGCCGCGAAGGGACGCATCAACCCCACCATCGCCGATTGCGCCTCGAAAGCTCCGTAGATCATCGACGCTCCGCCACCCGTCCGGGGCCGTCCCGGAGGGCCCCGCGGCATGCAACATGCAAGCCATCGCTGCCTGAAAAACGGGCGTCCGCAGACACCTAAGCAGCCTTTTGCGGCCTGAGCCACGTTTGATTTCGCTTCTTCACGGAATCAAAGCTGCTCCGAACCTTCATGTGTAAGCAGGCTTGGCAAAGCCTGCTTAGGCGGCAAGCCAACCAGCGGAGACCCATCGTGGCCGAGGCCAAGCTCACCATCAGCAGCAAGAACTATTCGTCCTGGTCGCTGCGCGGCTGGCTGATGTGCAGGTTCTCCGGCCTCGACTTCGCCGAGCAGGTGATTCCGCCAACCAACCCCAACATGCGCGCCGAACTGCTGCTGCTGTCGCCCTCGATGCTGGTGCCGTGCCTGCGCCACGACGGGCTGACGATCTGGAACAACCTCGCCATCGGCGAATACCTCAACGAGGTGTGCCCCGATGCCGGGCTGCTGCCGCGCGACAAGGCGCGACGCGCCCGCTGCCGCTCGATTTCGGGCGAGATGCAGGCCGGCTTCGCGCCGATGCGCTCGGCCCTGCCGATGAACCTGAGGGGCGACTTCCCCGGCTTCCGGGTGTGGTCGCGCGCCCAGGCCGACCTCGACCGCATCTTTGCGATCTGGCGCGATTGCATCGACGCCCATGGCGGCCCCTACCTGCTCGGCGACACCCGCTCGATGGCGGATGCGATGTTCGCCCCCGTGGCGACCCGCATCCGCACCTATCACGTTCCCACCGACGAGCTGTGCCGGGCCTATTGCGACACGATCTACGCCCTGCCTGAGATGGGCGAATGGATCGCCGCCGCCCGCGCCGAGCCGGCGGACGTCGAGGAACTGGAGGTCGAGTTCTGATCGTCGCCGTGCCGGCGTATCAGCAGGCCATTCCCATCCCGCGATAAACGCCGGCGATGCGGTTGAACCATTCGTGGCGCGCCTGCAGGTGGGCCATGCCCGATCCGCGGTGCGGCAGCTGCAGGGTGCCGACCAGCTCCTCGATCTCGCGGCGCGCCGACTGCTGCGAGGCCGAAAGCGTTCCCGTGCGCATCGCCTCCTCGATCGGGTCGAGCGCGGTCAGGCCGATGGGGAACAGTTCGCGAAAGATCACGCGGTCGTGCAGCCCGTCGGCGGCGCGGAACTTCAACTCGCCTGCCATCCGGCCGAGGCTGACGGCGATCTGCTTGGCGTTGTTGGACTGCAGGGACGCGATGCGGTTGCGCACCAGCACCCAGTCGATCAGCCCCTGGTCGACGAGGTGACGCTTGCGCCTGGCCTCGATGACGAGGTCGGCATAGTGCGAAACGGTGCCGCGCTTCGTCCGGTCGTGGTGGACGCGCGAGAAGACGTCGACATCGATGTAGGAGTCGTTGACCGGCGACACCAGCGTGTCGGCGAGCGAATGGGCGAGGCGCATCAGGTAGGAGTCGGAGGCGGGCGTGTCGATCACCACGAACTCGTAGGCGTGCTCGACCTGGGCGATCGCTTCGGCAAAGGCGCCGAACTCCATCGTCTCGTTGTCGCGCACGTTGTCCGATCCGCCCCGCGCGAGGGCGAAGTGGAACGGCAGCTCGACATCCCAGGGCGCGGTTTCGGCCCAGGACCGGCGGTTCTCGTAGAAGCGGGTCAGCGTCTGCTGGCGGGTGTCGAGGTCAATGGTGGCGACCCGGAACCCGGCTTTCATCAGGGCGACCGAAAGGTGGATCGAAAGGGTCGACTTGCCGGTGCCGCCCTTTTCGTTGCCGATCACGATCACATGCGCCGAGCGCAGGTCCGGCGGCTCGATCTCGTCGCGAGCAGGATGGAAGGCAGCGTGGTCGGCCCGGCTCATCGATCAGGCCCCTCCTGATTCCCCGCCGATTTAGGTAGCTCTCGCGCCCCGATCTGTCACGCGCCGGGTCGATCGATCTTCCCGCTCGGGCTCCTACCCGCTCCGTAGAGCCAGTCGTAGCCGGCCAGCAGCCGACGGCCGCCGAGGAGACGCATGGTGGCGTCGCGCGCCGCGCCGGCCGGGCCGGCGAGGTGGTATACCCGGCCGAGACGGCGCGAGGCGGCCTGAACCCGCATCGCCCGCGCCTGCCGCGCGGCGGAGAAGCGGGCGAGTGCCTCGGCGGCCGACAGTCGGGCGGCGAAAGCCTCGGCGAGGGCGGCGGCGTCCTCGATGGCCTGCGCGGCGCCCTGGGCGAGAAAGGGCAGGATGGGATGGGCGGCATCGCCGAGCAGCGCGACCGGGCCGGCGTTCCAGGCGGCGAGAGGGGCGCGATCGTGCAGAGGCCAGGTCGTCCAGGCCGATGCCGCCGCGATCAGCGAGCGGGCGGCCGGGTGCCAACCGGCGAATCGGGCGGCGATCGTTCGCGGGTCGCCGGGCGCCGACCAGATCGCCTCCGCGGCGGGCCGGGCCGCATCCCGAGGCAGGTCGCGGGTCACGGCGACGACGTTGTGGAGGCGACCTCCGTCCAAGGGATAGTGCACGAGGTGGGCGTCGCGTCCCAGCCACAGGCCGGTTTCGCCGCCGGGCAGCGGCGAGGGCAGGGCGGCCGCGTCCACCAGCGCCCACCAGGCCGTGCGCCCGGTTTCCTGCGG
>CAXTMA010000010.1:0-4764 GCA_964245015.1 uncultured Beijerinckiaceae bacterium
TAGCGCTCCCGCCCGCGGCGCACGGTCAAATCTCTTGATCCGCGTCCGGCGCGGGACGACGCCTTGCGAGCACCGCCCTTCGGCTCGGACGCGCGGTTGGGGGCCTTTTGCGCCAACAGCGTGTCGTCGATCTCCACCGCGATGTCGGAAAGCTTCTGGTTCATGTCGGTGATCTTCTGCTCGAGGCCCGCGAAGCCTTTCAGAACATCGGCGTGCAGGGTTGAAAGTACCCTCGTGTTCTCCCTGATGCCGTCGGAAAGCTCCGTTGCGCCGCTTCGAAGGCCGATCAGGCTGAGGCAGGCGGCGATCACGATGACCGCCAGCAGAGCGCAGATGATCCACTGGAATGCCGTCAGCGCCGTGTTGCCGAAGCGGCTGCGGGTGCCGGCGACCAGGGCGTCGAACCGTGCCCGCGGAGCGCCGAACCGCGCCCGCAGGGCGGCAAGCTGCGCCCGCTGTGCCGCAAGCCGGTCCTGCATGCTGCGCTCCCGGAATCCCCACACCATTCGTTCGCGGGGCGTCGGCCGGCGGACCGGTCGACGCCCCATGTCATCGGAACGCCAGCGCTCGAACGCCGGCGTTCGAGCTGCGATCAGGCCGACGCCTGCAGCAGCCTTGCCGCCGCGGCCGGATGCGACGGCGCGACCCAGCGCGGCGGCGACGTCATGGCGAGGTCGACGCGCAGGAAGAACACCGCCCGGCAATCGGCCCACAGCGAGGCCGGCAGCCGCGCGCGGCCATTCGTCCAGTGAAGCGACGTCCCTTCCTGGGAATAGAAGCCCTCGTGGAGCTGGTCGTCGAGGTCGAGCGTGCGCTGCACGTCGAGCCCATCGCTCGCCGACACGGCGGCAACGCAGACGCCGAGCGTCCGCTTGTCGTCGTTGAGTCCGAGGTCGTAGGGGATCGACGCATCCGACACGAGCCACACCTCCCGAGCGGAGGCCGGCACGACGAAGCGGGCATGCAGCCCGCTCGCATCCGGCTCGATGCGGGCGCCGTCGGCCACCACGTGCAGCCCGCCCAGCGGAGCGCTGCTGAACGACCAGTCGAGAGCCTGGGCGCGCCGGCGCATGCGCTCGCGCACAACGTCGACCACCGCGCCGCCGTCGACGAAGGGGCGACAGGTCGCCTCCATCGCGTTCGCGGCGGCGTCGGGCAGCACGTCAAGCGCCACCATCTGGCTTTCCACGAAAAAGGCGCGGTTGCCGACGTCGTTGAAGCTTTCGGCCGGCAGGCCGTTGGCGACGAGGATGTCATGGCTGTCGAGCTCGACGTGCCAGTAGGTCACCTCGTCGACTTCGACCTGGGCGACCGTGGCGCCGTTGATCAGCGTCGAGGCCGGGATCAGCACCTCATCGAGAACGGTGACGCAGACCGAGTGTCCGGGCGACACGTAAAGGTCACGCTCCGGCCGGCCGGGTCCGAAGGCGCCGGCCGAGATGCGCACGGGCAGAACAGCCTGCTGGTTTTCATGGCGGCGGCAATCGACGGTGCGATGGCCGAGCCAGCGGATGGGACGACGCTCGTCGGTGGCGGTGACGACGAGGTCGCCGACTGACAGATCTTCCACAGCCACGTCGCCGCGTACCGTGCGGATCAGGGTTCCCGAGGCGAAGCACACGCTCTCGACCTCCACCATCTCCTTCACGTCGATGTCGATGATGTATTCCTTGCCGCCGATGTCGATTTCGGCCGCGGCCTCGAAGGTTCCCGTTTCGACGATACTGAATGTAGGCGACGCCATCGCAGAACTCCTTAAACCCGCAACTGACCAAGCATTAATTGGTCCGCTTTGATTTGACTAGTGCTTTTGTTCGCACTGTGTCACCCCGGCAATGACGATGCGGGGTGGGGTACCGCCAGCTGTTTGCGGAAGTATCGGCCGGTGTACCTCGGCCGGACACTGGCGGGCGCCTAGCAAACGGAAAAGAACGGCGCGAGAAGATCCTGCCGCGCGGCCTGGCGGCGAAAATGCGCAGCGGAATCCGGCCGCAGCAAGGCGCCGGCCGCGGGAGCGATGACGTCATCCCGCTCCGCCCGCCGCGTGACCGAGGCGGTCGACGAAGGCGAGAAGCGAGCCGCCGGCAAACAGGTGGGCGGCGACGCCGGCCCGCTCCGCCGCCTCGATGTCCCTTGGCTTGTCCCCGATCAGGAAGCTGGCCCGCCGTTCGAGGCCGTAGTCGTCGATGAGGGACAAGATCAGCCCCGGCTTCGGCTTGCGGCAGGCGCAATCCAGCCGGTATGCCGCGACGGGGGCTTGGGGATGATGGGGACACACGCGGAAGGCGTCGATGAAGGTGCCGCCGGCCCGCAGATCCCTGCGCATGTGCTCGTGCAGCTTCTCGATGTCCGCCTCGCTGAAGAAGCCGCGGGCGACGCCGGACTGGTTGGTGACGACGAACACCAGGAAGCCCCGGCGCCGCAGCAGGGCCACTGCGGCCACGGCATCCGGCATCCAGCGGAACCGCTCGACCGAGCCGACATAGCCCGCATCCTCGTTGAGCACGCCGTCGCGATCGAGAAAGGCTGCGGCCGGCATCCGTCCACCTCCGTGATCCCGGCAACCGCCACCGGCGGCGGGGCGCGCAGGACGCTCAGTTCATCTTGTCAGTTCGTTCTGAATGCGAAGCCCAGGCCAGCCAGCGTGCTTCGGGCGCCGGCCGGGCCGACGGACACCCACACGTTGGGGTCGCTCTGCGACTGGCGCTTGACGAACTTGTAGCCGGTGTCTTCCCAAGAGCGGATCTCGGCGACCATGTTGTCGAGGATGAACTCGCCGCGGTCGGTCTTCACGGTGAGAACGGTGTGGCCGTTGCCGTCCAGGTCGCGCACAATGGTCATCAAAAGCGCCTGTCGGGGAAAGCCGCGATCGATGAGGAGCTTGCGCTTCCACAACGCGTAGATCTTGCAATCGCCCTTGCCGTCGAGGGGGTAGTCCCAGTGGTCGAGCAGCGTGCCCCAGTGGTCGAGGTTGCTGATCGGCTCGATGTCGCCGTTCACCCGCGCGTTGACGCTGTCGAGGATGGCCCAGGTCGCGGAGGTGAGGTGCAGGTCGGCCGGGTCGAGCACGTCGACCCGGCATTCCTGCGGCTGGCGCCCGCACAGGTCGGCCCAACCGTACGGCGTGCGCGTGGTGCCGCCAACGGCCGCGTAGGTCGCGTGCGCCGGCAGCGGCTGGGCGCGGAGCGGACCACCGGCCCCGGCGGCGAGAAGAACGGCGAAGCACGACCGGACGGCAATGCGCAGAAGAGTGCCCACGGGAAGCCCCTTTTTCGATGGGACCATCGTGGCGCGGTCGTTCTGACGCGGCGGGAAGAAAAACCTTCGAATTCGAGCGACCCGCGTTAACCCATCGGGTCGGGCCTTTCATGCCGCCACCCCTGTGTGCGCGAGCCCTCGCTGGCGATCGGGGCGGCGGCGGATGGTTAAGATCGCCACGCCCAAGCCATAAAGCTTGCCGCAGCCTGCGGCTTGGGTGAACGGTCGATGAAGGCGAAGGCCCGGATCGAGAACGCTGATCGCACCAGCGGGAGGCGGCGCGCTTCGGGATCGTTCCTCAGGGCCGGATCAGGCCGCAGGCGAGCGTTTCCGGGTGGCACTGGCCGGCGGCGTCGCGCCGCGCGACGCAGATGGACGCGTCCTTGAGTTCGTAACCCGCCTTGCTCGGGCCGATCACCGCCTTCATGCACAGCGCGGGCACGTCGGGCCCATCGGTGAAGGTTTCGCTCAAGGCCACCGAATAGGCGTGGCGCGGCTCGTCCCAGCGCCGGGTCGCTTCGCATTCGCTCGACGCGCTGCGGCCGGCGACCCGCGCGGTGACCACGGCGCGCCCGGTCTCGGACTCGCGGGGGAAGGCCAGAACCAGGGAATAAGCGTGGGCCACGCCGCCGACCGCGTAGCCGAAGTTCAAGGCCAGATCGCGGGCCGACTGGCTTTCCAGAACGGGGCCGTCGGGCAGCCTTGAGGGCTCGAAGCCGGAGGCTCCGGGCACAACGGTGAGGATCTGGTAGCCTTCGGGCGTGCGCCCGGCCCGCAGCATCAGCGCCTGATAGGCGTAGAAAGCCGTCGCCACCACCGCCACCGCGAGCACAACCAGACCGATCAGCCCGAGGAAGCGCGCCATATCCGTCCTTTTCCCGTCCCGCGACGCGGAGCGTGAGTTCGAAGCGTCGCCGATGATCCGGAAGCTTGCGTCAAGACAAGCGGCAAAGACGCGGGATGGCAAGTGGCTGGGCAAGTGGCTTGGCAAGTGGAAGACGCGTCATCCCGCCCTCGCGGCCTGTCGCCATGCCGCGACCATGCCGCGACCACGCCGCCACCATGGCACGGCGCACCCCCTTTGTCGCCAACGGACCTCGTGCGACACAGGAGCGGCATGAGCACTCCGAATCGCGTCCGGCTGCGTGACATCGCCGGCGACCCGACGCTGGCCCTGATGCTGGCGCTCGCCTACGGCACGGGCCTGCCGATCCGCCTGATCTTCGCCACCCAGTCGGTCCGCCTCACCGAGGCCAAGGTGCCCATCGAGTCGATCGGGCTGATCAGCTGGGTGCTGCTGTGTTATTCGTTGAAGTTCCTGTGGTCGCCGCTGATCGACGGCGTCGACCTGCCGATCCTCACCCGGAGGCTGGGGCGCCGGCGCGCCTGGCTTCTTGTCGCCCAGGTCGGCGTCATGGCCGGTCTCCTGGGCATGGCCTTCAGCGATGCCCCCCCCGGCCGCCCCCCCCCCCTAGCCGTAGCGGGGTTTAACGCCTTTTTTCGAGG
>CAXTMA010000010.1:4774-15875 GCA_964245015.1 uncultured Beijerinckiaceae bacterium
CCCTCCCCCTCACCATCGCCTTCTCGGTGTTCACCGCCTTTTTCGGAGCGACGCAGGACATCGTGGTTGACGGCTGGCGCATCGATGCCGCGCCGGCCGAGCGCCAGGGCATCATGGCCGCCACCTACCAGCTCGGATACGCCCTCGCGGTGCTGACCGCCGGTGCCGGCGCCCTTTACCTCGCGCAGTTCTCGGGCTGGCGCACGGCCTATGTCGTCATGGCCGCGCTGATGCTCGTGGGCGTCGCGACCGGCCTCGCCGCGCCGCGCCTGCCCGATCGCGTGCGCCCGGTCGCCGAGAACAGGGATCGTCGTGGCGGCTGGCAATCGAGCTTCCTTGATCCCGTCGCCGACCTCGCCCGCCGCTACGGCCCGTGGCTCGCGGCGATCCTGCTGCTGGTGTCGCTGTTCCGCCTGCCCGACTTCCTGACCGGCGTGATGGCCAATCCCCTGTACATCACGCTGGGCTTCCAGAAGAGCGAGATCGCCACCATCACCAAGGTGTGGGGCGTGTGGATCGGGGTCGGCGGCGCCTTTGCCGGCGGCGTGGCGGTGGCCCGCCTCGGGCTGATGCCGAGCCTGCTGCTCGGCGGGATCGCCGCCTCCGCCTCGCACCTCGCCCTCGCCCTTCTCGCGGCGAGCGGGCACCGCCTCGACCTGCTGACGCTGTCGGTCAGCGTGGAAAGCTTCGCCGGCTCGTTCGCCGGCACGGCTCTGATCGCCTACATGTCCTCGCTGGTGTCGCCGCGGATGGCGGCCAGCCAGTACGCGCTGCTGTCCTCGCTTTACGCCCTGCCCGGCAAGATCATCGGTGGCCTGTCGGGCTTCGCCGTGGCGCAGATCGGCTTCGCCAAGTTCTTCGCCCTCACCTCGACGATCGGGGTGCCGGTGGCGCTGCTGTGCCTGCTGGTGTGGGCGCGGGACCGGCGCCTCGGCCGGGCCGCCCGCCCCGGCGAACCGGTCGCCGGGGCGGCCATCGGACCCGCGTCGGGCTGAGCGCCGTCGCGAAAAGACACGGCGCCGCGCGATGGTGCGCCGAAACGGGTCAGCCCGTCGTGTCCCCTTCCGGGTCATCGTCGTCGTTGCCGCCCATTGCGGCGCGCAGCGAGGTCCAGCGCTTCAGGCTCTCGTGGGCGCCCAGCAGCGCCAGCGCGAGCACGAAGGGAACGAAGTAGTAGACGGCGCGAAACAGCAGCAGCGCGGCAAACAGCGCCGCCTGCGAGTGCGCCGGCACCGTCTTCAGCATGGTCGCCTCGAAGACGCCGATGCCGCCGGGCGCGTTGGAGGCGATGCCGAGCAGCGACCCGAAGACGTAAACGGCGACGAAGCTGATGTAGTCGATGGAACGCGGCGGGCTGAGGAGCACGTAGAGGGTGGCGGCGGCGGCGCTGAGGTCGACGAGCCCGAGCATCAGTTGCCCGGCGGTGAGCCGGAACCCCGGCAGTTCCAGCTTGAAGCCCTGGATGGTGGCGTGCCGCTTTCCCCTGGCCGTCCAAACGAGATAGCCGACGAGCACGGCGATCACGCCGGCCCCGATCAGGCGGTTCACCAGTGGATCGAGGTGATCGAGGTGCGACAGGCCGGCCCCGCGCACAACGAAGCCGATGCCGATGACGAGAACCATGCCGAGCCAAAAGGTCAGGCCGGCGATCACCGTCAAGCTGGCGACCTTGCCGGCCGACAGACCCCGCGTGGAATAGATCCAGTAGCGCACCGTGCCGGCGGTGATGATGGGAAAGCCCAACGTGAAGGAAATGGCGTAGCTGGTGAAGGACGCGAGCGCGGTCGTCCTGTAGGGCACGCGCAGCTTCAGTTGGCGCAGCGCCAGCGCATCGTAGCCGGTGAGGGCGAGAAACGACAGGGTCGTGAACAGGAAGGCGAGGGCGATCCGCTCCCCGCTCGTTTCGGCGATGGCGGCGCGCAGGTCGCCCACGTTGATCTTGAGAAAGGTCCGCACCAGCACGAAGATCGCGAGGGCGAGGATGCCGAAGGAGAAGACGTAGGCCGCGACATGGCCGAGGCGGCGCCGCATCGCCGGCTTGTCGCCGACGCTGTCGGGGATCACCGCGTCCACCGCCCGCATGGCCAACTCGTCGGCCTGCCCGTTGCCAGCCTGCTCGCCGGACTGCTTGTCGCCGGACTGCTTGTCGCCGGAGTGCTTGTCGCCGGACTGCCCGCGTTCGAGCTGGGACGGAACGGGCGGATCCCGCTCCGGGCCTTGGGCAGACCTTTGGCCGGGTCCTTGAGCTGCTGTGCCTTCCAACGTCAGATCACGCCCAATTCAGGTCACCCCGGCGGCCGCACGCTTCTCCGACGTGTCGGTCCTTCGAACCGTCCTCGTTCGAGGCCGGTGAACACAACGCCGGCCACTCAAGCCAATCTGGCGACAAGCTTCTCGTAGAGCGGATTGGCCGGCGTGAACGCATAATCCATCGCCACTACCGTCACATGCGCCGCGCCGTGCGTGATGAGCCAGTCGGCGAGCGGCGCGACCTTGTCCTTCGGGCAGACCAAGGTCAAGCGCCCGCGGGCGTTTTGCGAGCGCAGGGTCGCCTTGAACAGCGAGGCCGCCTGCGTCACCAGCTCGCCTCCGGCCGGCGCCCAACCGTCGCGATCATCGCCGCCGCGTTGCGGGAACTGCGCGACGACGTCCCGGGTCAGCCGCGCCGCTTCCTCGGCGGCGATGCGGGCGAGCAGCTGGCGCGCCTTTTCCCGCGCGTCCCCGTCCCAGCGCGCCTTGAGCGAGGCGACGAGGTTGGCTTCCGAGCGCAGCATCACCCCATCGTCGAGCACCTTCAACGCGTTGGCGCTGAGCGTCGCGCCCGTGGTGGTGATGTCCACGACCAGCTCGGCCTGCCCGGCCGCCGGCGCGCCCTCCGTGGCGCCCAGGCTTTCCACGATGCGATAGTCGGTGACGTGGTTCTCGGCGAAGAAGCGGCGGGTCAGGTTGACGTATTTGGTGGCCACCCGCATCCGCTCGCGGCGCCGGATATAGAAGGTGGCGGCGACGTCCTCCAGGTCGGACATGGTGCGCACGTCGATCCAGGCCTGAGGCACGGCCACGACCACGCTGGCGCCGCCAAAACCGAGCGGCGTCAGCAGAACAAGGGTGCCGTCGGCGTTTTCCACCGTTTCGCGCACGAGGTCCTCGCCGGTGATGCCCATGTGGGCTTGGCCGGCGGCGAGCAGCCCGACGATCTCGGCCGCCGACACGAAGGCCACCTCGACGCCCTCCACGCCTTCCAGCGTGCCGCGGTAGTCGCGGGCGCCGCGCCCCGGCGCGAGGCGAAGGCCGGCGCGGGCGAAGAAGGCGGTGGCGTTCTCCTGCAGCCGACCCTTGGAGGGAACAGCAAGAACGAGCCTGTCGTTCATCGTGGCACTTGCATCATGGCGCTTGCATCATGGCGTCAGCCTGCCGGCCGCTCTCGCCCGGAACGGCGCGGCGGTCGAACCAAAGGGCGGCACCGACGGCCGGCACATCCGCGGCGGGGCCCGGCGAACCGCTCCCGAGGGCACGGGCGAGACGGTCGTAGCGGCCGCCGCCGACCAACGGCGGCTCGACCGGCCGAGCCCGGTCGCGGATCTGGAAGATGAAGCCGGTGTAATAGTCGAGGTTGCGCAGGAAGCTTGCGGAAAAGCGCAGCTCGGTGAGATCGACGTCGCGGGCGGCGATGAAGTTCAAGCGGCGCTCGAAGCGCTCCAGCGAGGCGTCGAGGTCGAGGCGCGCCTCATCGGCGAGCCGGCGCAGCGCCGCCACCGCCGCGTCGGGCTCGCCCTCGACCGCGAGGAAGCGCTCGATCGCGGTGCGCGCGTCGCCGTTGATGCCGGAGCCGCCCTTCAGCGCCGCCTGCTCCAGAAAGCGCTCGGCGATCTCCCCGGCCGTGCGGCCGCCGACGGCGGTGATGCCGGCGATGGTCAGCAGGTCCTCGACGAGCGCGCGGGCCCCCTTGCGGTCGACGCCTTCCAGCGCCGCCAGCACGCCGGAATGGTCGATGCTGCCGTTGCGCGGCGCGTCGAGCACGCCGGCGAGGCTCTTGCCCTGGGCGAGGCCACGGGTGATGCGGCGGCGCCACTGCGCGGAGATGGCGAGGCGGTCGAGCAGGTCGGAGAACAGGCCGGCGTCGCCGACCGTGGTCTCGTAGCGGGCGGGCACAACGAGGCGCGCGGCGTCCAGCGAAAGGGCCAGGATCTCCGCGTCCGCCGCCTCGCGGTCGGAACGGCCGAGGTTCTCGATGCCGGCCTGCAGGAACTCGCCGGGGCCGTCCCGGCGCAGGCGGAACACCGGCCCGCAGTAGGAGAGAGCGGCCGGGCGCCCCTTCGCCGGCGAGGCGAGATACTGCCGGCACACGGGGATCGTGTATTCCGGCCGCAGGCAGAGCTCCTCGCCGCCGAGACCGTGGGTGATGTAAAGGCGTCCGCGCATATCCTCGCCCGACTCCACGAAGGCGGCGGTCGGCTGCAGGATCGGCGGGTCGCAGCGGTCGTAGCCGGCCTCGGCCAGATGGGCGAGGAGCGCGTCCTGGCGCTGGCGGTCGTCGGCGAAGGTCAGCACGGCAGGAGCGTTCACGACGCGGCTCCGAGGGCGAGGCCCCGACAGGTGGCTGGAACAGGGGTTCATCCCGCCCGCTGGTGCGACCTCTTAACAGCGCCGCCGCCCGCGCGCGACCCGTTTCGGGCAACAGGGTGAAGGCCGATGCGTTCGGCCCGCTCAGCTTCGCGCGCCGACGCGGGTGATCCGCGCCGCGCCGAGCCCGTTCTGCCCGAGCTGTCGGGCCAGCTCGGGGAGAAGACAGGCCATTTCCGCCTCCAGCACGAATGGAGCATTGACCACGAGCAGCCCGCAGGCGACGAGCGGCCCTCCGTCGGTTGGCCGATCCACCGCGAACTCCAGGCGCAGCACGTCGGGCGCGCCGGCGAGCGCGGCCGTGAGCCGCTCGATTCCGCGCCGGTCCTTGAGGGGGAACCATGCCATCAGCACGCCTTCGCGCCACTTGCGCCACGCGGCGGGAAGGGCGGCGGCGAGTCGGTCGAACTCGTCGGCGGCCTCGAAGGGCGGATCGATCAGCACGAGGCCGCGCCGCTCTACCGGCGGAATGAAGGCGTTGAGCCCGGCATAACCGTCGAGCGCCACAGCCTTGGCGCGCTTGTCCCGCCCGACGAGCGCGCGCAGCGCCGCCAGCGCCGCCGGGTGCAGCTCGCACAAGAGGATGCGGTCGAAGGGCCGGCACAACGCCAGGGCCAGCGCCGGCGAGCCGGGATAAGGCTCGCGGCCCCCCGCCGCGGGGCCGGCGAGGGCGAGGTAGGGCTCGATCAGGGTGCGCGCCTCCGCTCCCAGGCCGGCGGGATCGAGGCGGGCGATCCCGCCCCGCCATTCGCCGGTGCGCCCGGCGGCCTCGCCGGCAAGGTGGTAGCGTCCCGAACCGGCGTGGGTGTCGATGACCCGGAACGGCGCCGGCTTGCGGGCGAGGTAAAGAAGGATGCGAACGAGAACGACGTGCTTGAACACGTCGGCGAAGTTGCCGGCGTGGAAGTCGTGGCGATAGTTCATCGGGAAGGGTTCACCGGCCGGCGGTCACGGCCGTTTCCCGATCGAGCAGGCCGGCCAGCTCGATCGGCGTTCCGGGGAAGCCGGCCGTGATCCAGGCGGTGCGCAGGCGTTTCAGCGCCTGACCCATCGCCGGGCCGGCCGGCACGCCCCGCGCGAGGAGGTCGGCGGCGGCGAAGGGCAGGCGCGGCTCCGGCGTTTGGGCGAGAACGGCGAGGGCTTGCCGCCACCCGGCGTCGTCGGGCGCGGCACAAGCGTCCGCCCAGGCCAGGCGCAGGGCGTCGCGCGCAGTCTGGCGTCCGGCCTCGAACAGCAGTTCGCGCAGGGCGAGCGATCCCGGCGCGACGTCGCGACCGTGCAGCCGCACGCCAGCCGAGGCGGCGCGGCTCAGGCGCGACACGTCGGCGTTGGACAGCTTCAACGCTTCGCGCAACCGCCCGGCATCCTCGTCGACCATCACCGCCAGCGCCGCCAGCCGCAGCACCGCATCGGCTCGCGGCGGGTCGAGGCGATCGTCCTGCGCGACCAGCCGGGCGAGCCGGCGCGGCTGCGGCACCCCGCCCAGCAGCGGGCCGAGCAGTCCCGCCTCCGCCATCGTCGCGACGGTCGGCACGGCGCGGCGGGCGACGAGCAGCTTGAGCAGTTCCTGGCGCACCCGCTCGCGCGACAAGCGGGCGAGGCCGGCGCGCCCGCGGATCGCGGCATCGAGACCGGCGGGATCGAGGTCGCCGGCGGCGTAATCGGCGGAAAAGCGGAAGAAGCGGAGGATGCGCAGGTAGTCCTCGCGGATGCGCGTGGCGGGATCGCCGATGAAGCGCACCCGCCCGGCGGCCAGGTCGGCCAATCCGCCGGCGTAGTCGTGCACGGTGCCGTCCGGCCCCACCGAAAGCGCGTTGATCGTGAAGTCGCGGCGCAGCGCGTCGAGGGCGAAATCCCGGCCGAAGCGGATCACGGCGTGGCGGCCGTCGGTGTCGATGTCCTCGCGCAGGGTGGTGACCTCGACGGGGTGGCCGGCGACGAGCACCGTCACCGTGCCGTGGGCGAGGCCGGTGGGCACCGTGCGCAGGCCGCCGGCGGCGGCGCGGGCGACCACGACCTCGGGCCGCGCCGTGGTGGTCACGTCGACATCGGTCGCGTCCCTGCCGAGCAGCGCGTTGCGCACGGCGCCGCCGACGACGCGCGCTTCCTCGCCGGCGCCGTGGAGCAGGGCGAGCACGGCGGCGATCGCCGGCTCCGCCAGCAGGCGCGCCACCGCCGAAGGCTGCACGCTCATTGCATCCGGCCGGGAACGATGCGGCCGTTCTCGAGGTGGGCCGGCACGTAGCCGCCCTCGTAGCGCGGGGCGGACACGCCGACCACCACCAGCCAGATCACGGCCCCGGCGAGGCCGGTGAGCGCCAGCGGCAACACCACGCGCCGGGTCCAGTGCTCCACCGCGAAGGGGTTGACGAGCCGCAGCAGCAGCCACGCCACATAGATCGCGAAGGGGATGGTGAAGAACACCAAGGGTTCGCTCAAGGCGCGGATCATCCGTACAAGCCCTCGTAGAGCGTGCGGATGATGCCGGCGGTGATGCCCCAGATGGTGTGGCCGCCGTGATCGATGGCATAAAAATGGCGCGGAGCACCCCGCCATTCGCGGGTGGCGAGGCGGTGGTTGGCGCCATCCATCAGCGCGGCGAAGGGCACCTCGAAGGCGTCGGCCACTTCCGCAGGGTTGAGAACGAGCGCGAAGGGCGGGTCGACCCGGGCAACCACGGGCACGATGCGGTATCCGGTGCGGGCAAGGTAGCTGCCGAGGTAGCCGAGCACGGTGACCCTGTCGGCGGCGAGCCCGATCTCTTCGCCCGCTTCGCGCAGCGCCGCCGCGGCGGGGGTGGCGTCGCCGGGATCGATCACGCCGCCGGGAAAGGCGATCTGGCCGGCATGGGCGCGCAGGGCGGCCGTGCGTAGCGTCAGCAGGAGGTGGACGGCATCGCCGCGCACCACCAGCGGCACCAGCACCGCCGCCGCCCGCGCCGCCGCGAGATCGTCGGGCAGGAGCTCCCAGTCGTTGAGGCGGTGGTCGCCGAAGGGCGGCGTCGCGGTGAGGTCGAGCGCGTCGGACGCCAGCCCTTTGGGCAGGCGCTCGGCGATGCGGCGGAACACGGCGGCGGCGGCGAAGGCATCCTCCGCCTCGCAGGATGCCTCGCTCATGCCGATCCCGCCGCCTCGATGGGGAAAAAGGCCGCGCCGGAACGCACGCCCGTTTTCCCGCCTTCCTCGACGACGGCGCCGAGCAGGTCGATGGCGAGCGAGCGGGTGAGGCGGGCCCACAGGCCGCCGCGCACGAGCACGTAGGGGCGCACCCCGCCGTCGGGCTGCGCTTCGAAGCGGAGGGGGGTGTCGGCGCCGGCCTCGACCTCATCGCCGACGTTGGTGACGAAGCGCAGCCTCGCCGCTCCGTTCGCTTGGCCCGCTTGGCCGTCCGGCGCGCCGGCGTCGCGCACCATCGCCACGGCGACGAACGGCGCGTCCTCGACGGTGATGCCGACGCATTCCACCGGCGTCACCAGCACGTAACGCTCGGGATCCCTGCGCAGGATGCCGGCGAACAGCTCCACCAGCGGGCGGCGGGTGATCGGCGTGCCGCCGTAATGCCAGGTGCCGTCGGCGGCGATGCGCAGATCGATGTCGCCGCAGTAGGGCGGATGCCAGGACTCGACCGGCGCCGGACCGCGTGCATGACCCACAACCTGGCCCTGCGCCCGACCGCGATCGCTGCCGAGCGCCGCCGCCAGCTCGCTCAAGCGGGAAGGCTCCCCTGAGGCGGCGCCCTGCTTCCCATTGCCTTCCTTCTCTCCCGGCGCGTTCTCGGTCATAATGGTGAATTCCCGAAGGGAGCGAACCTCCCGGTCAGCCTTAATCCCCTCAGGAGCGAAACGTCTATGCCCGACAGCGTCGCCCCTTCTCCGACGACCAGCCTGGAAACGGCGGTGGCGCGCAGCGCGGAAGCGGCGCTCGACAAGGTCGCCGCCGCCCGGGCGGCGATCGGCACCACCATTTTCGGCCAGGAAAAGGTGGTCGAGGAAACGCTCGTCACCCTGCTCGCCGGCGGCCACGGCCTGCTCGTCGGCGTGCCCGGCCTCGCCAAGACCAAGCTCGTCGACACGCTGGGCATCGTGCTCGGCCTCGATGCGCGCCGCGTCCAGTTCACGCCCGACCTGATGCCGGCCGACATTCTCGGCTCGGAGATCCTGGAAGAGTCGGTCGATCGCAAGCGGTCCTTCAAGTTCATGAAGGGACCGATCTTCGCCCAATTGCTGATGGCCGACGAGATCAACCGCGCCAGCCCGCGCACCCAGTCCGCCCTCCTGCAGGCGATGCAGGAATATCACGTTTCGGTCGCCGGCGAGCGCTACGACCTGCCGGCCCCTTTCCACGTCCTGGCGACGCAGAACCCGCTGGAACAGGAGGGCACCTATCCGCTGCCCGAAGCGCAGCTCGACCGCTTCCTGATGCAGATCGACGTCACCTATCCCGACAGGGCGGCCGAGCGCCGCATCCTGATCGAGACCACCGGCGAGCACGAGGCGCGCCCCCGGCCGGCGATGGGGGCCGAGGACCTCCAGATGACGCAGCGCCTCGTGCGCCGCCTGCCGGTCGGCGACTCGATCGTGGAGGCGATCCTCGACATCGTGCGCTCGGCCCGCCCCGGCGAGGGCGATGCCGCCATCACCAAATCGGTCGCCTGGGGTCCGGGACCGCGCGCCGCGCAGGCCCTGATGCTGGCTTCGCGCGCCCGCGCCCTGGTGTCGGGCCGGCTGTCGCCCTCGCTCGACGACGTGGTGGCGCTGGCTGTGCCGGTGCTGAAGCACCGCATGGCGCTGACCTTCTCGGCCCGCGCCGACGGCGAAACGATCGAGGGCACGGTGATGAAGCTCACGCGGAAGTTCGCGTGAGGGTGCCGGGAACAGCTTCCCCGCTCCGCCGCGCGGGGAAGGATCCGAACCCATGAGCACCGGGGCACGCGTCCTCGACAAGAACGAGCCGCTGATCGGGCCGGCCGGGCAGCAGGGCGCCCTTGATCTCGCGCGGCGCCTGCCGGCGTTGATCGTCGCCGCCAAGGAGATCGCCTCGGGGTTGATGCACGGCGTTCACGGGCGCCGCCGCGCCGGCATCGGCGAGAACTTCTGGCAATACCGCCCCTTCGTCGCCGGCGAGTCGGCGAGCCGCGTCGACTGGCGGCGCTCGGCGCGCGACGACCGGGTTTACGTGCGCGAACGCGAATGGGAGTCGGCCCACACCGTGTGGCTGTGGATCGACCGCTCGGCCTCGATGGGCTTCGTATCGCGGCTCGCCCTGCAGCCCAAGCTCGACCGGGCGGTGGTGCTCGGTCTCGCGGCGGCCGACCTGCTGGTTCGCGGCGGCGAGCGGGTCGGCCTGCTCGGCCTGACCCGGCCGCTCGCCGCCCGCAACGTCGTGGAGCGCTTCGCCGAGGCGATGTTGCACGATGCGCAGGGGCGCGAGGCCGACCTGCCGCCGCCCGGCGCGCTGGCGCCGCGGGTGCGGGCGGTGCTGATCGGAGACTTCCTGGTGCCGCCCGACCTCATCGCCGCCCGCATCGCCGACCTCGCGGCCGCCGGCGCGCGCGGCCACCTCGTGCTGATCGCCGACCCGGTCGAGGAAACCTTTCCCTTCGCCGGCCACACCGAGTTCCTCGACGTCGACTCCGCCCAAACCCTGCGCATCGGACAGGCCGAGCGCTTCCGCGCCGACTACATCCGCCGCATCGCCGCCCACCGCGACGCAATCGCCGCGGTTGCGCGCGCCAAGGGCTGGAGCCTGGCCGTGCATCGCACCGACCGCCCGGCGTCCGAAGCGCTGCTCGCGCTGCGCGCCAGGCTGGAGCAGGGCAGCGACCTGTTCAGCCAGGGTGCCGCCTGATGCTCGGCCTGCCGCTCGCCTTCACCGTTCCCTTCGCGCTGGCCGCGCTAGCCCTTCTGCCGGTTCTCTGGGTACTGCTGCGGGTGACGCCGCCGCGCCCCGAGCGGGTGCCGTTCCCGCCGCTGAAGCTGATCCTCGACCTTCGCCCCAAGGATGAAACGCCGGCCAACACGCCGTGGTGGCTGCTGCTGCTGCGCCTCGTCACCGCGGCGGCCGTGATCCTCGCCATGGCCGGTCCGATCTGGAACCCGACGCGGGCCGGCGGCGCGGGACGGGGACCGTTGCTGGTGGTGCTGGACGACGGCTGGGCGGCGGCGCCGAGCTGGGACCGGCGCGTGATCGCCGCCGGGCAGCGCATCGAGGCGGCCCGCGCCGGCGGGCAGCCGGTGGCGGTGGTCGCCGTGTCGGACGGCGGCAAGGCGATCGTGACCGGCGATGCGGCGAGCGCGCTCGACCATCTGCGCGCCGTCAAGCCGCAACCCTACGAGCCGGACCGGGCGGCAACGGCGGCGGCGGTGCGGCGCTTCGCGAAGGCGACGCCCGACACGGCCGTGGTCTGGCTCGCCGACGGGCTGGAGGCCGGCGGCTCGCGCGCCTTCGCCCAGAGCCTCGAAGCCGACGACGTGCCCACC
>CAXTMA010000010.1:15885-34397 GCA_964245015.1 uncultured Beijerinckiaceae bacterium
TGCCCACCGTTCTCATCGCCGACGACCGCCCGGTGCTGGCCCTTGCCGATCCCCGCAACAACGGCGGCAGCCTCGCCGTGCGGGTGATGCGCTCGCGGCCGGGCGAGACGGCCGGAGACCGGGGACGGGTGCGGGCGCTCGACCTCAAGGGCCTGACGATCGGCGAGGCCCCGTTCGCCTTCGGCGGCAAGACCGAAACCGACGCCGTCTTCGACTTGCCGATCGAGCTGCGCAACGAGATGTCGCGGCTCGAAGTCGTCGGCGGCCACGCGGCCGGCGCGGTGACGCTGCTCGACGCGCGGTGGCGCCGCCGCAGCGCCGGCATCGTCAGCGGCGACTCGGCCGACACCGATCAGCCGCTGCTGGCGCCGAACTACTACCTGCGCAAGGCGCTGAGCCCCTTCGCCGACGTGCACGAGCCCAAGCCCGGCGCGCCCGATCCCGTGGGGGCCATGCTCGACGAGCACGTTTCCGTGCTGATCCTGGCCGACGTCGGCACCCTCACCGGGGCGACCCGCGACCGCGTCGCGCAATGGGTCGAGGACGGCGGCCTGCTCGTTCGCTTCGCCGGCACGCGGATGTCCAGCGCGACCGATGATCTGGTGCCGGTGGCGCTGCGCCGGGGCGGCCGGGTGCTGGGCGGATCCTTGTCGTGGGAACAGCCCAAGACCCTTGCCCCATTCGAGCCGCCGAGCCCCTTCGCCGGCCTGCACGTGCCCAAGGAGGTCACCGTGACCCGGCAGGTTCTGGCCGAGCCCGAGCCGGGCCTGCCGGCCAAGACCTGGGCGCAGTTGTCCGACGGCACGCCGCTCGTCACCGCGGCGGCGCGCGGCAAGGGCCGCGTGGTGCTGTTCCACGTCACCGCCGACACGACGTGGTCCAATCTGCCGATCTCGGGATTGTTCGTGGAGATGCTGAAGAACATCGTCGCCCTGTCCGGGCAAACGCCGCGCGCCGTCGCCGACATCGAAGCCAAGGCCGGTGAAGCCAAAGCCGGCGAGGCGGAGACGGCGGAGGCGAGCCGCACGGTGGAAACGGTGGCGCCCAGCCGCACGCTCGACGGCTTCGGCGTGCTCGGCAGCCCGCCCTCCACCGCCAAGCCCGTGCCGGTCAACTTCGCCGGCACGGCCGGCGCCGACCATCCGCCGGGCTTCTACGGGCAGGCGGATGCCCTGCTCGCCGTCAACACGCTGGCGCCGGGCGACCATCTCCAGCCCGCGGATTTCGCCGGGCTGCGCTTCGACCGCGCGCCACTGCAGGCCGCCCAGCCGATCGACCTGCGGCCCTGGCTGGTCGGGCTGGCCTTCGTGCTGTTCCTCGCCGACAGTCTGGCCTCGCTGTGGCTCGGCGGAAAGCTCGGGCGCACCGGCCTGCGCCGCCCGGCGACAGCCGCGCTGCTGATCCTGGCCGGCGGCCTGATCG
Source organism: uncultured Beijerinckiaceae bacterium (assembly GCA_964245015.1). Lineage (GTDB taxonomy): Bacteria > Pseudomonadota > Alphaproteobacteria > Rhizobiales > Beijerinckiaceae > RH-AL1. The sequence goes on from CAXTMA010000010.1 coordinate 17,308, forward strand.
GCGGCTTGGCCCTGCTGCAGGACCCTGCGCGGGCCGAGCCGGCCGGTTCAGGGCAGACTTCGGCGCAGGCGCCGGTCAGGATCTCGCCCAGCGACCTCGCCTCGGCCCTGTCGGTGCGTCTCGCCTATGTCGTCAGCGGCGACGCCAAGGTGGACGAGATCAGCCGCCAGGGACTCGCCTCGCTGTCGACGACGCTGGCCGCGCGCACCTCGCTGACGCCGGGCGAGCCTGTCGGCATCGATCCGGGCAAGGACGAACTCGCCTTCTATCCCGTGATCTACTGGCCGGTGGTGGCCAACAATCCGCAACCCTCGCGCGATGCGGTGGAAAAGATCGCCGCCTACATGCGCCAGGGCGGCACCATCATCTTCGACACCCGCGACGCCCTCACCGCCCGCGCCGGCGACGGGCCGAGCGCGGAGGGCGCTTGGCTGCGGCAGCTCCTGTCGGGCGTCAACGTCCCCGAGCTGGAGCCGGTGCCGGCCGACCACGTCGTCACCAAGACCTTCTACCTGCTCGACGGTTTCGTCGGCCGCTACAGCTCCGGCCAGACCTGGATCGAGGCCCTGCCGCCGGCGACCGCCGACCGCGAGGCCCACCCCGCCCGCTCGGGCGACGGCGTGTCGCCGATCGTGCTCTCGGCCAACGACCTCGCCGCCGGCTGGGCCGGCGACGAATACGGCGAAGCACTCTATCCGCTGGTGCCGGGCGACCCGCGCCAGCACGAGATGGCGCTGCGCGGCGGCGTCAACCTCGTGATGTACACGCTGACCGGCAACTACAAGGCCGACCAGGTCCACGTGCGCGACCTGCTGGAGCGGCTGGGCCATTGAGGCCATGCCGCTGGGGATGTTCCATTCCGGCACTTGGCGGAATCGGTGTGAACCGATCAGGCTCGCCTCCGGCACGCGCCAGCCGTGATTCGTCCATCGTGACCGATCCGGCGAACGCGCAAACCCCATCGGAATGAGTTTCGAGCCGGCTCGCTTCCGGCCTCGACCTTCGCCCCGCGCTCGACCCTGAGAATGACGACGTTGGTCTCCAATCGGGAGAAGGCCTTCCGTTCCGCGCTGGCGAGCCGCGTCTCGCACTCCGGTCAGCTCATGTCCCCAAGCGCCTCGCGATGCGCTTCTTTCCAAGCCGGTCCGTCTTCCAAGCGTGCGACCTGCGCACCGAACTCGCCACCTCGCGGGAACCGTATCACCTATGATGATCCCGTGACTTCGGATGGCAGGGTGGAAGGATGGCACGACGAGCGGCTCTGACGCCGGATGCCCTGCTCGCGCTCGGTGGCGAGAGGCTGGCGAAGCTGATCGTCGACGAGACGCAGCACAACGCGCCGTTCAAGAGGACCGTCATGGCAGCTCTCGCGGCCGCGAAGGGACCGTCGGCCGTGGCGGCCATCATCGACCGCCGCCTCGCCAGCTTGGCGCGTGCGCGAGGCTACGTCGATTGGAACAAGCGCAAGGCCTTCAATGCCGACCTGAAGGCGACGGTCTTTATCCTCGTCGACGAACTCGGCGACGCCGATCCCGCCGCCGCGGTCGAGCGCATGTTGCGCTTCCTCGGCATCGCCGGCCGCGTGCTCGAACGCGTCGACGATCCCTCGGGGTCGGTGCGGGCGACCTTCGAGGAGGCGGCGAAGGCCATGCCGGCCCTGGTCGCACGCATGGTGCCCGAGGACAGGGCAAGCCTCGTCGAGCGTGTCGTCGGGTCGATGCGCGACGACGATCACGGCCTGATCGACACGGCGGTCCACGGGCTCGTTCCCGTTCTCGCGCCGGAAGAGCGTGCCTTGCTCGATCGCGCCCTGGAGCGGGCATCCGCTGCACCATCCGGAGCGCGGGATTGGCAGCAGCAGGCCCGGCGTGATCGCCTGCTCCGGGCGCGGCAGGCGATCGCCGACGCCACGGCGGATGTCGACGCTTTCATCGCACTTGAGGCGCGTCGCCCCGAAGCGGTGCGGGACGGCCTCGGCGTCGCGGAGCGCCTGCTGGAGGCGGGCCGCGCGACGGAAGCGCTGGAATGGGTGCGCAGACCGCCTCGTCCCGGCTTGCGCGTGATGGCTTGGGAAGACGTCGCGGACGGGACTGCCGGCACCGACGACGTCGCATATCGGCAGGTCCGGCTCGAGATCCGTATCCTGGCGGCGCAAAAGGACACCGAAGCCGCGCAGCGGCTGCGCTGGACGACGTTCGAGGCGAGCCTGGACGTGGACCTGCTTCGCGCCTACGTCGCCGCCCTTCCCGACTTCGAGGACGAGGAGGCGCTCGACCGCGCTTTCGCCCATGTCGCGGCGCACCCGCAGCGCACCCGCGCCCTCGCCTTCTTCCTGAACTGGCCGCGCTTCGACCTCGCATCCAAGCTCGTCATCCGCCACGCCGCCGCGTGGGACGGCGGGCACTACGAGGTGCTGGCACCGGCGGCCGGCATGCTGGAGCACGACCATCCCGCCGCCGCGACGGTGCTCTACCGGGCGCTGATCGACGACATCCTCGGACGAGGTCGCTCACCGGCCTATGGTCATGCGGCACGTTACCTGGCCAAGCTCGCATTGATCCATGCCGACGAAATCGCCGACGTCGGTCTTCCCGACCATCGGATGTACAATGACGCGCTCAAGCGTGCTCACGGACGCAAGTACGGGTTCTGGAGCCTCGCCGGGGATGATGGTTGACCCGCTCGCACGATCACCATCGAGCAAGGGGCCGCATCTTTGATGTCCGCTCTCAGGTTCCCGAGGAAGCGACGAAGCCCGGCGACGGACGATCCGCCGGGCGGGCGCGATGAGATGGCCGAGCCGGGATCATCGCGGCCGACGTCGACGTTTCTCATCGGCACGCACCGGGGCGTGATTGTCGCCGCGTTTGGAGGAGAGACCGCGATGTCCGGCGCAGGTTGCGGCTCGCCTCGTGTCGTCGATGGTGGCAAATCCCTCCAGAATAGATGACAAGCTGACGCAACGACGATCAGCGGCCGACGCTTGCTGAGCGACAAGGATTGACCGGCTTGGACACACCGCCCGACATCGACCCGCCGCTGCGGATCGAGGACTACGCGCTCATCGGAGACTGCCTGAGCGGCGCCTTGGTCGGCCGCAACGGCTCCATCGACTGGCTGTGCTGGCCCCGCTTCGACGCCGACGCCTGCTTCGCCGCCCTGCTCGGGACGTCGCGGCACGGGCGTTGGCTGCTCGCCGCGACGGACCGCGCCGCCACGGTCACTCGCGCCTACCGGGGCGACACCATGGTCCTTGAAACCGTGTTCGAGACCGTGGGCGGCACGGTGGCGGTGATCGATTTCATGCCGACCGGACGCGGCGTGTCCTCGATCGTCCGCCGCGTCGAGGGTCGGACTGGCAAGGTGCCGGTGCACATGGATCTGACGCTGCGTTTCGATTACGGCTCGTCCATGCCCTGGGTCACGCAGATCGAGGGCGGCGTGCGGGCCGTCTGCGGACCCAACCTGGTCGTCCTGCGCACCGACGCCAAGCTCTCGGGACAGGACAGGTCGACGATCGCGGACTTCGAGCTCGGCGAAGGCGAGAGCGTCGACTTCGCTTTGACATGGGGCCCCTCGCATTTGCCCGACCCTGCGGCGTTCGACGCCGGCGAGGCGTTGGCGCGAACGGAAGACTTCTGGCGGGGCTGGTCGGCGCGCTGCAAGTATCGGGGCGCGTGGGCGAAGCCGGTCATGCGCTCGCTTCTGACGCTGAAGGCCCTGACCTACGAGCCGACCGGCGGCATCGTCGCGGCGCTGACGACGTCGCTGCCCGAACAGCTCGGCGGCGAACGCAACTGGGACTACCGCTACTGCTGGCTGCGCGACTCGTCGCTGACGCTGATGGCGCTGATGCGGGGCGGCTACTACGACGAGGCGCAGGCCTGGCGGGACTGGCTGCACCGGACGGTCGCCGGCAGCCCGGCCGATCTTCAGATCATGTACGGCATCGCCGGGGAACGGCGGCTGGTGGAATGGACCGCGTCCTGGCTGCCCGGCTACGAGGGCGCCGCGCCGGTGCGCATCGGCAACGCCGCCTCGGAGCAGCTGCAGCTCGACGTCTTCGGCGAGGTGTGCCACGCCCTGCACCTCGCCCGCGTCGGCGGATTGGAGGAACCGCCCACGGCGTGGGCGATGCAGTCGCTGTTCGTTGAGCACCTCATCGGCATCTGGGAGCAGCCCGACGACGGCATCTGGGAGGTGCGCGGCGGCCGGAAGCATTTCACCCATTCCAAGGTGATGGCCTGGGTTGCCATCGACCGCGCCGTGCGCGATGCCGAAACCTACGGCTATCCGGCGCCGCTCGACCGCTGGCGCGCGGTGCGCGAGCGCATGCACGCGACCATCTGCGACAAGGGCTTCGATGCCGCCCGCAACACCTTCACGCAGAGCTTCGGCAACCCGGAGCTGGACGCCAGCCTGCTGTTGCTGCCGGTCGTTCATTTCCTGCCCGCCGACGACCCGCGCATCCTCGGCACGGTTGCGGCGATCGAGCGCGAGCTGCTGGTCGACGGCTTCGTGCTGCGCTATCGCACGCAGGCTGGCGCCGATGGCCTGCCGCCGGGCGAGGGCGCCTTCCTGCCCTGCTCGTTCTGGTTGGCCGATGTTTACGTCCTGCAGGGCCGCGAGAGGGAGGGGCACGCCCTGTTCGAGCGCCTGCTCGGCTTGGCGAACGACGTCGGTCTGCTGTCGGAGGAGTACGATCCCAAAGCTGCGCGGCAGGTCGGCAACGTCCCGCAGGCCTTCTCGCACCTCGCGCTGATCCGGACGGCCATGACGATGCGCGAGGCTTAGAGCATCGGACCCTAAAACGGGTCCGATGCTCTAACTTATTGTGCCGCATCGGCTTAATCCGAAATCCGCTCCGCACTTTTCGGTCCGATGCTCTAGGTCTGTTTCTGCGGCTGGAGATCAAGGAAGGCGAGCTTGACTTCCCGTCGTGCGGCCTCATCGGCGAAGGTCCGCTCCTCGGAGGCGCAGCAAACGTCACCGAAGGCAACTTGGCCCAGGCAACTTGGCCCGTCCGTAAGCCGGATCGGAGTGTGTCGGCGCCTCGGATGCGTCGGCAAACAGCCGCACGATCTGCTATGGAAAAGCAACGCTCATCGGACCGCTGGCGGATCGGGGCGGCATCCCTGCGCCTGACGGATTTCCGTCTCGCCGCCGCCCGGTACGACGAGGCAGTCAACTTCGCTTCCACTGTCGCCCCGGCTGCTGTGGTCGCGTTCTTGTGTTGATCGAATTGAGCTATGACGCCGAGGTCCTGCACTTCGCCGCTCGGTTGATGATCGTTCTCGCGCCATATCGCCCTCTACACCCGGCGGAGAAAGTCTGATCGGTGGTTCCGGGGTCAGGCAAGGCGGCGATCATCGTCGCCGCCCCGTCGGTTCACGTCACGGCACCTCGATCAACGATGATGACCGCCGTGCCCGCCGCCATGACCGCCGCCATGACCGCCGCCGTGCCCACCGCCATGCCCGCCGCCGTGACCGCCGCCGTTGTGACCGCGGCCACCTCCATGCCCGCCACCGTGGAAGCCGCCGTGGCCGCCGGGCCCACGGCCACCGCCGAAGCCGCCACCACGACCGATGCGGAAACCGCCGCGTCCGCCGCGCCCGTGACGAAAGCCTTGCCAGCCGTCCGGGCCGCCGTAGCCAAACCCGTTGCGGAAAGCGTAGCCGCACCAGTACCAACCCGGCCCGTGCCATCCATCCGTGTAGAAGCAGTAGAGCCGACCGTGGTAGGTCACCTGATCCAACACCAAGGGAACGGGCTGCGCCTGGACGGGTGCTTCCAATGACAAGGTGGACAGCGCCAGCATGCTGCATGCTGCGACGGCTGCAAGGCGTTTGATCATCGTCGTCTCCTTCCGCAAGACTTCATTCGCGACGACACGACTATGATTCGCGGCGATGAACTCGCTTTGAACGGTCATGGTGAATGATGTTCATCTTGGCATGCAGGATTGCCGGAGATGGCCACCTGCTTTCCCGTCCTCGATCACGCGGAGCGGCGCGGGCGGGATGGTGAATGTCGGTGAGGAACCACGACGGAGGCAGGACGACGGCGACATCGGCGTGACCTTCGTCGCCGGATATGCCTCGGGCGAGACGCTGCTGGAGATCATTCGCACGGTGGCGCCGGCTGCATCGGCTTGAAGGTCGTCCGGCTCCCCGTTCCGGCCATCGACGGGCGCGCCGACAAGCTTGACGCGCTCGCCGTGGATGACGCGGCCGTGCGGGACAAAGCCGCTCGCTTGCCGACCTGCTCGTCACCCCGCCGCAGGGATCGCGGTGCCGGACGGCCATGCGTTCCACGGGCAGGTTTGCGGTGATGGTACGGCGGCCGGCCGGGCATCTCGACCTCCTCACAATCTTCGGGGCGGTCGTCCGGCGCCGGCTGGGGCTGAAGGTTCGCTGCCGCCAAGCGCCAGCGGAACGAGGTATCACGCTCGCAACCCTCTGGGGCGATCGGCCAACCGGTCCTGCTGACCTCGGCGTTGAGGCTCACTCCCGCGCGCGTGCGCACTGAGATCATCGATGAGGTCGCGCGTGAGCATGCCGCGATGTCCGCTGCTCCAATGATCGCCCGCATCCGCATGGGGCAGCCAACCGGGAAGAGGCACGAGAAGGAAAGACGCCAAGCCCGCCAGCAACGGTTCGTAGGTCGCCCGCAGCGCGGCCAGCGTTTCGCGCGTGTCGTCACCAGCGCACCAACCGATGTCTGCGGCGATCAGCATCTGCTCCAATGCGTCATAGCCTGCCGCATCGAGCCGATCTCCGCCGCTGAAAGGCTCGGGCTCCATGCTGAAGGCGTCCGACATCTGCACGATGACCTGTCGGGCCATGGTGAAGGTCATGCGGGCCTGCAGCGGCGCCAGCGACTCGATGCCGACCAGCACGAGGGCGCAGGCATCCATGATGCAGGCCAGCGCGGCGACCCAGGACTGGTTGTCGTGCTGCGAGCGGTAAAAGGCCAGCATGGGGTAGGAGAGCTGGCTTTCCAGCAGTTCCGCCCCCCAGGTTTCCCATTCCTGCAGCACGGCGTCGAGCTGGGCGAGGTTGCCGCCGCGGGCATGGCGCAGGATCATGCCGCCGGCCGTCGGCGGCGAGCCGGCCCGGCCATCCAGCAGGATGATGTGAGCCTCGCGGCGCGCGAACAGCTGGTAAAGGACGGGAAGGTAGCTGATGACAACGGCGATGAAGCCGAGGCCCATGCCGCCCTCGATCACGGCCGCCGCGCGGCCGGACGCCACGTGCGGAGCGACGTCGCCGTAGCCGATGGTGAAGAAGGTCACGCCGGACAGGTAGAGCGCTTCGGGCAGCGTGAGGGCCTTGGCGCCGATCCCGGCGTGGAGCGCCCACTCGATCAGCCCTCCCGCCGAGATCAGGCCCACGCTCCAGATCACGAACAGCAGCACCATGGCGAGCGGGCCGTAGACGCTGAGGGGTCCTTCGCGCCGCGCGCCCGCCGGCAGTTTGCGAGCCAGCGCGGCGCAAAGGCGCCAGGTCTGCCGGAAGTAGAAGCGCACGAAGCGCACGCGGCGCTGCACGCGCCGGGGCAGCAGCATGACTTCGAAGGCATCCTGCAGCACGATGGCCAGCAGGAGGAGGCCGATGAGGAAGGCGAGAATGGACATGGTTCTTTAAGCCGGACGGATGGTCCGAGAAGATGGCGAAGGCCGGGCAGCCCCTCCACCAGGCTGCATGCTCCCCTTCTTCCGCTCCGCGAGGGAGGGCATTCCAGCGATGCGACGTCGGGCTGCGCCAGCACACCAGAGCCTCCCTCGGCAGGGTTGCCGCCGATCAGCCAGGGTGCGGCCGCTCCAGCGCCTTGCCCTGGCGCGGCCGCACCCTGCCCGAGCGCAATGCCGGGAGGCTGCGCAGAACCAGGGTCAATATCTTCTTCCTCAATGCCGACATGGTCGAGCGCTTCGTGTCGCCGCATCGCAGCGAGGATATCGGCTTGAACATCGCCGAAGCGATGCGTCTGGAAAAGCCGGTGATCGCGACGGACTACAGCGGCAGCACCGATTTCCATCGACGCGCGGAGCGGCTATCCCGTCGAACATGCCTTGCGAGAAATCGGCGAACAGTTCGGACCTTGCCCTGCGGATGCCATCTGGGCAGAGCGCGATGCCGCCGATCTCGTGGCGAAGATGCGACACGTCGCCGAGAACAAGGACGATCGGCTGAAGGGCGCCGCCGAAGGCAAGCGCAGGATCGCCAAGCTCTACGGCTCGTCGCTGGCGAGCAGCAGGCTCGAAGAGCGCTTCGACGAACTCCGGATCTTCACGCCACAGCCGCGCCGGTCTCGACCGGTTCTCGCCGGCGTCAATTACACCTGCTCGCAGCGCGCGAACGACCCAGTCAGCTTCAGCGTCCGTGACACTCCGCCTGATCTTCTGGTCAAGTGTACCGGATCGGCCCTCGCCCAGACCCACTTCCGTCGGAAACTGGTCCTTCAGGACGATGGGTCGACGCCCGAGGACACACGCTCGACGCTGGCAAACTATCGCGACCGCGACTCTCGCATCAAGGTCTGCTTCGGCAGCGGCAAGGCCGGCCTATCCGCTGCCAGAAACGCGGCGGTTGCGGACCTACGAGGCCGGAAACCACAACATTTCTACGTCCCTTGCGGAACCTAATCATTTTCAGGGCTTGACGGCCGGTCGACATGCGATGTCCGACGGAGAACACGCATTGTTCATGGAGCGCTGGTCTCACTATGTGAACGGTGATCCTCTCCAGAACGGGAGTGTGTCGCCGACACGATCCGCCTCCTCGCTTGCAAAAGCTTCGATTGCTTCGAGGAAGGCGTAAGGCTCGATGTTCGACTGGCGATCCTCGCCGGCGAACACGGCACTTCGCCGACCCGGGCACGGATGCCAGTCGAGCGGCTGGTGTTCGATCCCCGGAAGCTGAACGCGGCGGCGAAAGGGCTGCGCACCGACCCGAATTCGATTCAGGGTCAGATGCTCTGAAGCGTGATTCGGCTTGCGCCCGACGGATCGTCGAGCGCTAAGCAGGTTCGCGTTGGCCGGCCAACGCCTCACCTGCCTAGCTTTCTGACAAGCCGCAGGTTTTGATCGCAAACCGCGTGGCGCTTTTGCGAAACCTGCTTAGAGGCAACGGGCCCGCCCGCCTGTTTCAGAACATGAGCGTTCGACCATTTGCACCATTTCGCTTCAGTCATATCGTATGAGGGGCGGCGGCTTCTCGCAAGAAAGCCGCGAGGGGCCGAGCGTGCGGCTGCGGAAGGGATGATTGATGATGGCCAAAAAGCCGAACTTCGACTTCGAGCGTCGCGAGCGTGACAAGGCAAAAGCTGCGAAGGTCGCCGAGAAAGCAAAAGCAAAGGCCGAAAAGAAGGCCGCCGGCGAGGCGCCGCCCGTCGCTCCTGAACCGCTCGATCAATCGAAATGACCGGGGGATCCGGTCGCGCCGGAGGCTGCGAGGCCAAGGGGGCGGTTGAATGTGAATCGGCGTGACTGTCGACCCCTGATCGGCACCGAAGGCAGACCCGGTCGGAAGATCTTTATTCCAAGCAATCGAACTACTTACATTGAACGAGGTGGGGTCATCCTTCGGCGTCTATACGGGTTCAATCATGACGCCGGTTCACGGGCCGGTTCACAGGGATGCCGTTGTTCGAGAGATGCATGGTCTGATTCGTCCTCATCCGGGTTGCGCGGAGCACGCATGCAGGTGCTCCGCCGGGAGGGACAGGCTATCTATCAATAACGTAACGTGAACCGCATGCTGAAGGTCGCCGCATCGCGGATAGGCTGGCCTGTGGTCGGATCGGCGACGCCGTGCGCGCCGGGATGGATGACGTACTGGAAGTCGGGCCGGATCGAGAAGCCCGGCGCGGCGATGAATTGGTAGGTGAGTTCCACCACGGCCTGGAAATCGCGAACCAGAGGGGTGCCGGCCGCGTAATCCTGCCTTTGCACGGCAGGCGCGACGCGGCCGTAGGCGACGGCCAAGCCGAAGGCGTCGTCGGGGCGCCGATCGAACAGGCCTTTGAAGGCGATGCCGGCGTCCGCGTAACGGTCTATGAGATTGCGGTCGCCCGTTGCGCTCGCGGCGCGCGCGAACACGGCGACGCCACGATTGGGCGAGCCGGGCACCGTGTAGATCGTCTGGTCGAGGATGCCGTAAATGCCATCATCGCCCCGCACGGTCGCGACTGCGCCGGCTTGTCCGCCCCCGGCTTGTCCGCCCCCGGCCTGCACGGCGTAATCGGGGAACACCCCGAAGTGGTGGAAGTAGCCGGCCTTCACCGAGCCGGGCAGGCCCGCGCCCTCGACCTTGTAGGTGAACACGGCCTCGCTCAGGAGGAGCGGCGGGTCGCTCGTGCGGAAGAGCGTGCCGTTCAGGTCCCGCACCTGCGGCAACGGGTTGTTGACCCCTGGGCGGTACGGGCCCGCGGGATCGCCGTTGTAGATGGCGGCGAGAAGCGTGAGGGACGCCGAAGGCACGTACTTGGCGCGCACGCCGGGCGTGGCCAGCGGAAACTGTGGGCCGCCGCTCGGCAGGTCGTTGGCCAGGATGGCGGGGAAGCCGAAGGTCGAATCGATGAACAGGTTGGCCGTGTCGCTGGTGAAGAACTCGAAGTCGGCGGCGAGCTGACCGGCGCGCAGGGACAGCGCGCCGTCAGCCACCTGCTGTTCGAAGTAGACCCGGTAAAGCGTGGCGGACGGATAGGCCTCGATGCCGCTGACCGTGAACAGGTCGCGCAGGTTGTTCCCGCTCAGCCCCCGCCCGTTCGTTTCGAAGAAGCTCGCGTGGATCGACGATCCCGCAAGGTTGGCGAGCGTGCCGAGATCGATGCCGAGCATGCCGGTCAGCCGCCCTTCGTAGCTCGCCCCGCGCTTGACGCCGCCGGTGGCATTACCGAGCACCTCGGCGGCGTAGGTGAAGGCGTATGTAATGCCCTTGGAACCCAGGAAGGCCCGCAGGCCGCCGGGGTCGCCGAAAACGGCCAGGCCGGGTCTGTTCTCGGCCGTCGTCGGCGATGTCGAGTTGCTGGCGTTCTCCGCGCCGATGACGGTGCCTTGCCCGGCACCATCCGACGCGCTCCGCTCCTGAGCCGCGACCGGTTCCGCGCCGGCCAGCAGCACTGCCAAGACGGCGCACCGCAGAACGGCGGGCGATCCCGCCAAGCCCGCTCCCGCCAAGCCCGCTCCCGCCAAGCCTGCCCCCATCAAGGCGCTGGGCGCATCCTGTTCCGCCTCGCGGCGGGCGCTCGACGGCTGCCGGGGCGGACGCGGTCCGAAGCGTCGCGCTGGCCGGAGGGCTCGTCCGTCCCAACCGACACCGATGCGTCCACCGCAGCATCCGCCTCCGCCTCGCACGGCGATGCACCCTCACATCCCGACGGAGCGCAACCGCTCCGGCCCATCTGCGTCCGACCACCGGCGCAGGCGCGCATGCTCCGGCCGCTCCGCATCGGTGCCCGACCCGGAGCGGCTGAACTCCCGCAAGGTGGATTTATCGACCATATCCGCAAACGGAGCAATGCGGCCCCACCACGACCCTGCGGCAACCGTCCCGCGTTACGGCCGGCGAGAGCGTTTCATCGATCCGAGCCGGCCGGGGGGGGCGGGCCGCGCGGCGGGGGGGGGGGGGGGGGGGGGGGGGGGGCGGCGGCAGCGCACACCAGGCCGGTCCGATGCTCTAACTTGTTGTGCCGCATCGGATTGGTCCGAAAACCGCCGCGCACTTCTCGGTACGATGCTCTCAGCGTTTCACGAAAGACTTCACGGGAAAAGCGGGGCTGTTAGCGGCAGACCGCTCGCAAAGCTTACAGACCCAACGATCTTTCTGGTTTCCGATCGCGTCGGCGACGAACCGGCTTCAGCGATTGCCGGTCCCTCGGCTTGCGCCGGTCTCGCTACGCCCGGCGTCCGATGCCGCGGCGCCCGGAGAAGCAGCCCGCTCCGACGAGGAGCCCGCCGCCGCGCCCGAGCGGCCTGCTTCGGATGGCTCGGCCTTCTGGTTTGATCCCGAAGGGCCGACACCGCCGGTCGCGCTCGTTCCGCCGCCCGCGTATGCGACGCCACCCGTGAGAACGACGGCCAGCATCAGCACCGTTGCGTATTTCATGTGAGATGACTCCCTGTGGGTTCCGCCATGGCCGTCACGGAAGCGGTTCTGCACCCAAGCATCGGCTCCCCCGGCCAAAAGCCACCGCTTGATCGTGCGCTCGACATTCGTCGGCGATGATTGGCCCCAAAGTGAGGTGCCAGCCTTCCCGACCCGCCCCACATGCATCGAGCCCGAATGCTTGAGGTCCGATCGACATTGGTGTGAACTCAAACCTGCACGCAATGGCGCTATCCGAAGCGAATGATGCATTCCAAGCCTGATAGATCAGACTAGCCATAGGAAAGCCATAACGCAGATCCGGCCCTTCTATAGCAAAGTCGTGTGCGTGTTTGGTCGCGGGGCTTCGCAGACGCCGCCGCTTGCCCAGCGCTCGAACGGGGGCAAACGACCGCTTCAGCCGAAGCGTCCTGATCTTCTTCATCCCAGGAAGCTTCGATGTAACCCCTCAAGTCTTCTCCCCGCATCTTCGGAGAGGGAGTGGTCGAGCCAGGGCGAAGCTGTGATCGAGCCGATGCAACGTTTCTCCCGCTCGTCCATCAGCAACCTTCGTCCGAAGTGACGGTGTGGCGTGCGGCGAAAACCGCGCCCGGCTGCGATGCCGCATCGAATGTGGCCAACGTGACACACTGGCTCCGGGAAGGTGACGACAAGCACGAACACTCACAGCATTCATATGGCATCGCGTCCCGCCTATGGCAATGTCGCCGCCGGCGGCGATGGAAGTAGGAGTCGCGCTTTCTCGCGTCGAAGGAGAGTGTGCACATGGACGATCTGTGCAGAAAACGAGCGCCGGCAAGTCCGCGTCATGTAGACATCTTAGTCGGAGCATCTCGAAACATACTTTCAATTCGCGCTCATCGCTCATGCATCGTGAAATCGGCAGCCAACCGTCCCCACATTGCTTCATCCTATCGGCAAATCGAAGCCGAAGCGGGTAAACGTATTTGGGGCTTGAAAAGTCATGCGATGCGCCTTGCCGGCCTTGCTTCGACAATGGCCGCCGCTCTCCTGGCGACATCTGCTCAGGCGGCAGATCTTCCGGTGCGTGGCACTCAACCACCTGTCGTGCCGCTGCCCGCATTTACCTGGACCGGCCTTTATGCCGGCTTCCAACTCGGCTACGAGTTCGGCACGTCCACCGCGACGTCGATCAACACGGCGACCGGCGGCGTTCTTGATGCGCTGAACGGCAAGAAGAACGGCCTGATCGGGGGCGGCCACGCCGGCTATCTCTTCTCCACGCAATCCTTGCCGGTGCTCGGGGGCCTTGCCGGTGCCAACGGCGCGTTCGGCATCGGCACGGCCGGCGTGATCGGCATCGAGGCCGACATCGACGCTTCAAGTGCGCGCGCGAACAACGCGCTGCCGATGGCCGGCGTTGCCGACAGCGTCAAGGAAGGAGTCCAAGGCTCGATCCGCGGCCGGCTCGGCGTGGCGTTCGACCATGCGCTCATCTATGCGACGGGCGGCGTGGCATTCGGAGGGCTCGACTCCAGCGACATCGCCCCGGGCGGCGCCGGGACCGACCAGTTCAGCCAAGTCAAGACGGGCTACACGGTCGGCGGCGGCGTCGCATACGCTTTCACGAATACCATCTCGGCTCGCGTGGAGTATCGCCACACGGATTTCGGCTCCTTCACCAACAGCCTCGCCAACTCGACCGGCGGCCTCGTGAACGTCACGCATCGCGAAACGAACAACCGGGTCCAGGCAGGCGTCAGCGTCAAGTTCGAGCCGTTCCCGGCCTCGACCCCCGTGGTCGCGCGCTACTGAGCGCACGGCGTCTTGGCGGAAGGCGTCCGCACGGAGCGCCGCAGGATTCAGTGGAGGGTCCGGCTCGATGCGGGAGCAGGCGGCGTGGAAGCCGGTCGACCGCAAGTGTTCATGCTTGTGCGCCACGCGCAGACGTAGAGCCGATCAACGTGCAAATGCGCGGACATGAGAGTGCTGGCTGTCAATCAAAGCGCCTGGTGCTTTCGTCTTCCAAGGCCATCGGCTGGATTTTGACGGAACATTTCGATCTAGTCGGATCCATTCCGACAAGACTCATCTCGGAAAGATGCAGTTCTGACGTGACGTGCGTTGAAAAAGAGCGATAAGAACTGTGTGTTATATACAACCTCACACGTCAAAGCGCTCCGAACCTCATCACGGCGTCAGAATATGGCGAAGACATCTCTCTGATGACTTATAATACATGCCATGCAGCATCCTTGCTGCTGCGGAACTACTTAACTTTGTTCGCGAGGTCACCGGGGATGCGCTCTCTGCTTGGTAGAACGACGCTTGCAAGCCTGTTTCTAGCGACAGGTCCGGTCGTGGCGGCGGACGTCGCTCCCTTGATGACGACCCAGCCGCTGCCTTTGGTCGATTTCGGGCCCAACGTGTTCACGCGCCTGTACCACAACTATGCCGACGAGTTCGGCAAGGACGCGCCGGTCGCCGATCCCAACGCGCCGCCCGGCCGCCGCCCCGTCAGCCAAATGCCGGCGGCTCCCGAGAGTTCGCCCCCTTACCCGTTCACGGATTGGCCGTTCGGCGGCGCCAGCACCATCGGCGCCACGACGCCCAACTCCGTCGATACGCCGCTGCAATCGGCGCTCTTCCCGACCAGCACCGCGTCGGGCAAGTTCCTCAGCGACAATCACATTCAAATCTACGGCTGGGTGGATGTGAGCGCCAACGTCAGCACGGCCAAGACCGGCTATGCCGGCAACAACCCCGCAGCCTACGACTACACGCCCAACATCGCCCAGCTCGATCAGGCCGTCGTCTACATCGAGCGGCTGCCCGACACGGTGCAGCGGGACCACATCGACTACGGCTACCGCATCAGCGGCATCTACGGCGAGAACTACCGCTACACCACCGCCCTCGGTGTCTTCAGCAACCAGTACGTGATCCACAATCACTTCACCGGCTATGACATGCCGATGGTCTACGGCGAGATCTACATTCCCTACATCGCCGAGGGCGCCGTGATCCGCTTCGGACGCTTCATTTCCATCCCCGACATCGAGGCGCAGCTCGCCCCCAACAACTACACCTACACGCACTCGCTGACCTACACCTTCGACAACTACACCAACACGGGCGTCGTCACCTCCGTCAAGATCAACAAGAACGTCCTGCTGCAGTTCGAGATCAGCTCCGGCACCGAGACCGTGCCCTGGAACGCCAAGCACATCAGCCTGATCAATCCCGTGACCGGCGCCCAGGGCTACGCCGGCCCGCGCGACCCCGGCACGCAGCCGAGCTTCAGCACCTGCATCCAGCTGCAGACGGACAGCGGCAACGACAACCTCTATCCCTGCGTCAACGCGATCAATAACGGCACCTGGGGTTACAACAACCTGCAGTGGTATGGCTTCACCTACTACCACAAGTTCAACGACCGCTTGCACCTGTCCTTCGAATCCTACCTGGAATACGAGAACAACGTGCCCGACGTGTCGCAGGGCTATGGCAACACGGCCTTCGCCTACGATGCCAACCCGCCGCTGGAGGCGCATTGCCGTCCCGGCCAGAACGCCTGCACCGCGAAAGCCTTCGCCGCGCTCGCCTACCTGAACTACAAGATCACGCCGCTCGACAACCTCACGCTGCGCGCCGAATTCTATGACGATTACCAGGGTCAGAGGACTGGCTTCGCGACGCGCTACACCGAGCAGACGATCGGCTTCCAGCACTGGTTCTCGCCCTCGATCGAGCTTCGCCCGGAGATCGCCTTCTATCAGGCCTACGATGCGCGCGCCTTCGACAACGGCACCAAGCACACCCTGGAGGTCGGCTCCGCCGATCTGATCTTCCACTTCTAGAGAACCCGCGCGTCGGCCATCGGCTCGGATGATGCTCGATGGCCGACGCGGGGCATGCTACAGGGCAGCCCTGACCGGCAGCGGGGCGGACTGCGGAACGAATGCCACGGTCTCCCTCGCTGCGACCTTGCCGCGAGTGGGTGATCGTTTGCTGAAGCCAACGCATTATCGATCAAACGACGCTCTGAGGTGCAAAGCGATGAAGCTAATCTTTGCCGTCTCGACTTTGACGCTGACATCGGCCACGGCCTTCGCCGCCGATCTGCCGTCGCGCCCCGCGCCCGCCGCCGCCTACACGCCCGCTCCCGTCTTCACCTGGACCGGTTTCTATGTCGGCGCGCACGTCGGCGGCGAGTTCGGCACCACGGCCACCGCATCCACCCTGGTCGGCGGCGGCGTCCTGGACGCGGTCAGCGCGAGCAGGAGCGGGTTCATCGGCGGCGGCTATACCGGCTACCTGTTCTCGACCCAGTCCGTACCCCTTCTCGGCGCGGTGAACGGCTTGGGCGGCGGCGGCGTGATCGGTTTCGAAGGTGACTTCGACGGGTCCACGGGGCGTTCCAGCGTGCTGCTGCCCAACGCGGGCGTGCTGGCCACCACGCGCGATACCATCCAGGGTTCGATACGCGGCCGCCTGGGCATCGCTTTCAACCGAACTTTGGTGTACGCGACGGGCGGCGTCGCATTCGGCGGCCTGGAGAACAACTATTTCAACAGCTTCACCGGCGCAGCCGACAACGCGAGCCGGAGCCGCGTCGGTTACACGGTCGGCGGCGGCGTCGAATACGCTTTGATCAACAACTTCTCCGTCCGCGTGGAGTACCGTTTCACCGACTTCGGCCGCTACACCGACAATCTCGCGAACACGACCGGCGGCACGATCAACGTGAGCCAGCGCGTCACGGAGAGTCGCGTGCAGGGCGGCTTCTCCTACAAATTCGAGACCTACACGCCCGCGCCGGTCACCGCACGTTATTGACGTTCGATGAGGGCCCTGCCGCTCAGTCGCGGTCGCTGCGGAGGTATCGCCTTGTAGAGCCGCCCCGCTTGAGAAGGTCGTGCGGGGCGGGGAGTTGCGGCGCCATCTGTTTCGTGAGTAGTTCAGCGTGATCAAAGCCCTGCTCGCCTTCGGACTGACCCGCCGCGCCATCGTGGTGAT
>CAXTMA010000011.1:0-4640 GCA_964245015.1 uncultured Beijerinckiaceae bacterium
GCAACGCCGCCGCCGGACAGTTGCAGATCGACATCTACGGCGAGGTGCTCGACGCGCTCTACCACGCCCGCAAGCGGGGCCTCACCACCGAGGACGACGACTGGACCGTGCAGTGCGAGCTGCTCGCCCACCTCGAAGGGGTGTGGAGCGAGAAGGACGAAGGCATCTGGGAGGTCCGCGGCGGCCCGCAGCACTTCGTGTACTCCAAGGTGATGGCCTGGGTCGCCTTTGACCGGGCGATCAAGACCGTCGAGGAGTTCGGCCTGCCCGGCCCCGTCGAACGCTGGCGCAAGCTGCGCGACGCCGTTCACGCCGAAGTCTGCGCCAAGGGCTGGAACGAGACGATCGGCGCCTTCACCCAGAGCTACGAGTCGGACAAGCTCGATGCGTCCGTACTGCTGGTACCGCTGACCGGCTTCCTCGCCCCCGACGACCCGCGCATCCGCCGCACGGTGGAGGCGGTGGAGCGCACGTTGATGAAGGACGGCTTCATCCAGCGATACCTCACGGAAGGCAGCGACGGCCTGAAAGGCGGCGAGGGCGCCTTCATCGCCTGCTCGTTCTGGTTCGTCGACAACCTCGTGCTGATCGGCCGGCACGACGACGCCCGTGCCATGTTCGAGCGCTTGATCTCGATCAAAACCGACCTCGGCCTCCTGTCGGAAGAATACGACGTCGGCAACCGCCGGCTGATCGGCAATTTCCCGCAGGCCTTTTCCCACATCGCGCTGATCAACTCGGCCTTCAACCTGGGTCGCACCAACGCCCCCGTCGAGGAGCGATCGGGCCACAGCGCGAAATCCTCGCCGGCCGGGGTGAGCGGCTGACGGCCGGCTCCCCCGGGGGGTGACCGGCTCGGCTGCTTCTGGAACGCGCCTCGACGAGAGCCGCCTTCGATGGTCGGCGCAAGCCCTGCGACGCATCACGTCCTCAACCATGCCCCAGCATCATCGACGCAAGGATTGCCTGCCGGTCGAGATTATTCTACGGTCGAGACCGTCGCGAAAAACGGCAGCTTGGTCGTCGCACCTCACGATCACCTGCTGAATACACGCCAGCTACGCGCAACGCATAGCTTGGCCAGCGTCTCCGAAAATCATCGCCCGACGCGTGTCGGGGCGAGCGCGGCTTCAGCGTCGATCGACGCTGACGCGCGCTGGGAGCGCGGCATGGATATCGAGATCGCGATCATTGGTGCAGGACTGGGCGGCCTCATGCTGGCGCGCGTGCTGCACCTGAATGGCATCGCCGCGACGGTCTACGAAGCCGAGGCGGGTGCAGGCGCGAGACCGCAAGGCGGCCTGCTCGACATCCACGAGCACAATGGTCAGCTTGCGCTGCGGGACGCAGGCTTGACCGAAGCCTTCAGAATGCTCGCTCTTCCCGGCGAGGACGCCAAGCGGGTCGTGGATCGACACGGCACCATTCTGTTCGACGATCCCGGCGATCCCGCCTCCGACCGGCCGGAAGTCGACCGGGGAGCGCTCCGCGCCATGCTGATCGGCTCGCTCCCGGCCAATGCCATCAGGTGGGGACGCAAGGTCACGTCGATCGCCGCCGGCAACCATCGGCACGAGATCGCCTTCGCCGGCGGCGGCACGGTCGCCGCCGATCTGATCGTCGGGGCGGACGGAGCTTGGTCGAAGGTCCGGCCGCTGCTCTGCGACATCGAGCCTGTTTATTCCGGCATCTGCTTCATCGAGATCGCGCTGCTCGGCGGCAGTGCGGACCACCGGGCAGCCATCGACGCCATCGGCAGAGGCACCCTCATGGCGGCCGCTCCGGGCAAGAGCATCATGGTGCACCGCTACGCGGACGGAACCGCCCGAGGCTA
The DNA here is from genome assembly GCA_964245015.1 of uncultured Beijerinckiaceae bacterium. Lineage (GTDB taxonomy): Bacteria > Pseudomonadota > Alphaproteobacteria > Rhizobiales > Beijerinckiaceae > RH-AL1. The sequence continues at coordinate 1,835 of CAXTMA010000011.1, forward strand.
TGCGGCGCTCACCGAACCCGAGGCCTGGTCCCGCTCCGTCGACTTCGCCGATAATCGCGCCGCCCTCGCTCATGTCGCCCGAAAGTTCGAAGGGTGGGCGCCCTCGCTGATCGCATTCGTCAGCGACAGCCAAGTCGATCCCATGCTCCGCCCGATCTACGCGCTGCCGACAGGGACTCGGTGGAACAGGGTCGCGGGAGTGACCCTGGTCGGCGACGCCGCGCATCTCATGTCCCCCTTCGCCGGCGAGGGAGCCAACCTGGCCATGTACGACGGCGCCGAACTGGCCAAGGCGATCATCCGTCATCCCGGCGATGTCGAAGCCGCCCTCGCGGCCTACGAACGCGACCTGTTCTCCCGCAGCGCCGAGGTTGCCGACGCATCGGCGCAGAACCTCGCTCGCTTTTTCGGCGATGACGCACCCTGGAGCGTGGTCAGGCTCTTCGATCGCGCCGGGCGCGGACACGCCTGACGCTGCTTGCCGCAGCGGTTTGCATCTCGAACCGATTTTCCTGAGAATGACCGCCCCAGGGGCGAAAGCTCGGCAGGAAACAGCGCTCCGCCTCAGCCCCGCGCGACGGCCGCGACCCGTTCGGGAAAGGCGGCGGCCAGCGCCGGCTTGCTCGCGGCGACGACGCCGCGCTCGGTGATGAGGCCGCCGGTGATCAGCTCGGCCGGCGTCACGTCGAAGGCGTAGTTCAGCACCGGGCTGCCGTCGGGCGTCACCCGGATGCGGGCGACCCTGGCTTCGGACCCTTCTTCCTCCAGCAGGCCGCTCATGTGCGTCACCTCCTCGGCCCCGCGCTCCTCGATGGGAATGGCGGCGATGCCGTCGTCGATGCCGAAGTCAATGGAGGAGGACGGGGCCACCACGTAGAAGGGCACGCCGTTAGCCTTGGCGGCGAGCGCCTTCAGGTAGGTGCCGATCTTGTTGCACACGTCGCCGGTCGCGGTGGTGCGGTCGGTGCCCACGATCACGCAATCCACCATGGCATGCTGCATCAGGTGGCCGCCGACGTTGTCCACCACCACGGTATGAGGCACGCCGTGCTGCCCCAACTCCCAGGCGGTGAGCGAAGCGCCCTGATTGCGCGGGCGGGTTTCGTCGACGAAGACGTGGACCGGCAGGCCGGCCTCGTGGGCGGCGTAGATCGGCGCGGTGGCGGTACCCCAATCCACCGCCGCCAGCCAACCGGCGTTGCAGTGGGTGAGCACGTTGAGCGGGCGGCCGTTCTTGCCGGCGGCGAGCGCGTTCAAGTGCTCCAGGCCGTGCCGCGCCATCAACTGGCACTGGGCGACATCCTCGTCGGAGATGGCCTGCGCCCGGCGATAGGCGGCCTCGACGCGCTCGCCCGGCGGCAGCGGGCGCAGCGTCGCCCGCATCGCTTCGAGTGCCCAGCGCAGGTTGACGGCGGTCGGACGGGTGGCGAGCAGGATCCGGCAGGCCTCGTCGAGCCGGGCGTCGCCGGCGTCCTCACGCAGGGCCAGGGCCACCCCGAAGGCGGCGGTGACGCCGATCAGGGGCGCGCCGCGCACGTGCATGTCGCGGATCGCGCGGGCGGCGTCCTCCAACGTCGCCAAGCGGGCGACGATGAGGCGGTGGGGCAGCGCGACCTGATCGATGATGTCGAGGCTGCGGCCGTCCTCCGCCAGCCAGATGCTCGTGCGCGGTTGTCCGTCGACCTTCACGCCCGCCCCTTTGATCCGGCCCGCCCGACGCCTCCTTAAAGCATGCGCCGGACGCTTGCAGGATTTTCGTGGCCGGCGCGGAGCTTGGCGCTCAGCAGCCCTTGCAGATGCTGCCGGTGATCTTGTTGTCTTCGCGCTCGATGCCGCGATCGAGTGCGGTGGTTCCCGCACTCTGGGACGCGCCGGGGTTGGGCACGGTGGCGCCGGTCGAGGTGATGTTGCCCGAGCGCACGCCGGCGCCGTTCTGCGGCTGGTCGCGGGATGGCAGGTCGCGGTCCTGAGCGGCGGCGCCGGTGGCAGCGGCGAGGAACGCGGCGAGCAATAACGTTTTCGTCATGGGAACCTCCCTTTGACCGTGGAAACGCCTTTTTGCCGCGCCGGTTGCAGCCGACAGTCTGGTGCGGCACGGGGGACGTCCCCCGGACGCAGCGGGCGATGCCGCTTAAGGCATCATTAAGCAGCGTCTGTGAAGCTGCCCGACAGTGCTTTTCACGAGACAGTGGAACTAGATCCATGGCGGCCGACATTCAACCCGAAAGCGCCGGCGAAGGCGCGAACGACGATGCGTCAGACCGCGAGGTTCCGCACGACCAGACCGCAGCCGACCCGGCCTCCGGCGATGCGCCGTCCAGCGATGCGACGTCCACCGCCCTGAGCGAAATGCCGCCGGCCGGTCTCGATGCCAGCCTCGCCGCCGCTAGCCGCGGCGCGGACGACGTGAAGGCGACCGGGCCGCGCTCGTTCGGCGCCCGCCTGCTCGATTACAGCGCCCATGCCGCCATGATCGTCGGGCTGATCGGCTTCGCCTGGACGGTGAGCAACCACGTCGTCACCCATCCGGCGCCGGCTCGCGAAGGCGCAGCCGGCAAACTTGAGGGCGCCAAAGCCGAGCCAGCGGCCGGCGAGCTGGCCGACCTGCGGCAAACCAACCAGCGCCTGGCCGAGGATGTCCGCAGCCTTCGCGCCAACTTCGACGCGCTCAGCGCCAAGGTGCACGACGACAAGACGCCCACCCAGCTCAAGGCCCTGCAGGCCGGCCTGCAGAACGTGCAGGGCGGCCTCGCCGCCGCGCGCAGCGAAACCGGCAGCGCCGTGGCCCAGCTCAGCGGCCAGCTCG
>CAXTMA010000011.1:4650-30655 GCA_964245015.1 uncultured Beijerinckiaceae bacterium
CGCCCGCCCGCAGCCCGACGAGCATGCCGGCAAGCCCGAGAAGAACAGCGCCGACCTGACCACGGGCTCGATCCCGCCCGCCAAGGCGACGGCCGCGAAGCCCCCGTCGCTCGTCGCCGAGCAGGTGCCGCTGCCGCCGAGCAAGCCGGGCAAGGCCGCCGACGCCGACGCGCCGGCCAAGCCGACGGTGATCGCCGGCTACGTCGTGCGCGACGTGTCCGGCGGCGTGGCGGTGATCGAGGGGCGCGGCGGCGTGCTGGAAGTGGTTCCGGGCGTCAGCGTCCCCGGAGCCGGCGTGGTGAAATCCATCGAGCGCCGCGGCAGAGGGTGGACGGTGATCACCAGCAAGGGCCAGCTCGCCTATGCCCCGCTCGCCTCGGAACCCCGCCGCACCAGCCAGCGCGACTATTATCCGGCCTACCGCTACGATTTCTGAGCGCGACGGGATCGCGCGGGCAGGCGCCGCGACCCTTCAAGCGCTTCGTTCCGCTTCGGACTTGATCCGAAAACGCCGCGCACCTCCCGATGCTTCAATCGGCCGAGTCGAAGGCGGCTGGGTCGAACTCCCGGAACGTCGAGCAGAACTCGCAGGTGACACCGATCCGGCCGTTGTCGCCGATCATGTCGGTGCGCTCCTGCCGGGTGAAGCGGCGCAGCATCGCCTCGATGCGCTCGCGCGAGCAGCGGCAGGCGTCGTGCACGGCGCGCGGCTCGAACACCTTGACGCCGCGCTCGTGGAACAGCCGGAACAGCAGGCGCTCCGAGGACAGGGTCGGATCGACCAGCTCGTGGTCCTCGACCGTTTCGGCGAGCGCCACCGCCTCGGTCCAGGCATCGTCCTCGTCGACCGGCGGGGCGGTGTAGCTTGCCGGCGCATCGCCGGGGTCGAGGTCGACCGTGCGGCGCCGCTCGGGCGAATCGGGCAGGAACTGCACCATCAGCCCGCCGGCCCGCCAGCTCGCTCCCTCTCCGGTGATGGTTTCCGCGACCGCGAGGCGGACCAGGGTCGGGATCTGCTCGGACTGCCGGAAATATTGATGCGCCGCAGCTTCCAATCCCTGGCCCTCCAGTGCAACGATGCCCTGATAGCGCGACTGCTCGCCCCCGCGCTCGACGGTAAAGGCGAGGTGGCCTTTGCCGAGGAGGTCGCCGCCCGGCGCCTCCGTCGAGCGGGGCGCCGGGCGCTCGGCCAGCCTGTTCGCCAGCTTTCCGGCATCGTAGCGGGCGAAGGCGCGCAAGCGGTCGGGCGCATCGAAGTCCACGACCAGCATGTCGATGAGGCCGTCGCTCTTGGTTTGCAGCTGGAAGCGGCCTTCCAGGCGCAGCGCTGAGCCGAGCAGAACGGTCAGGGTCGCCGCTTCGCCGACGAGGCGGGCGACGGGGGCGGGATAGTTGTGCTGGGCCAGGATGTTGTCGACGGCCGGGCCGAGCCGAACCACGCGACCGCGGACGTCCAGCGTTTCCACCGCGAAGGGCAGCACGAGGTCGTCGTGGCCGAGGTCGGACACCGGGCGCATCGGGTCGCCCCTGCTGTCGTGAGCACTCCGTGCGGCGTCCACCATCAGTCCATCGCCCCCAACTTGATGTCTGGCTCCCAAGCTAATCCATCGCCCCCATGCACCAAGCGAGAATGCCCTTCTGAGCATGCAGGCGGTTCTCCGCCTCGTCGAACACCACCGATTGCGGCCCGTCGATCACCTCGTCGGTCACCTCCTCGCCGCGGTGCGCCGGCAGGCAGTGCATGAACAGCGCGTCCTTGGCCGCGCCGGCCATCAGCGAAGCATCGACGCGGTAGGGCTTCAGCAGCTTGGCCCGCGAGATCTTCTCTTCGTCGCCCATCGACAGCCAGCAGTCGGTGACGACGCAATCGGCGCCGGCCACCGCGGCGCGGGCGTCGTCGGTGAGGACGACGGACGCGCCGGGCGCGCGCGCCAGCACCTCGGGCGGCGGCCGCAGCGAGGCCGGCGTGGCGACCCTGAGCGTGAAGCCGAAGCGCTCCGCCGCCTGGATCCAGCTCGCCAGCACGTTGTTGCCGTCGCCGCACCACGCCACCGTGCGTCCGGCAATCGGCCCGCGCCGCTCCTCGAAGGTGAGGATGTCGGCCATCAGCTGACAGGGGTGCGAGCGCTTGGTCAGCCCGTTGATGATCGGCACCGATGCATGGGTCGCCAGCTCCACCACGGCGGAATGGTCGAGGATGCGGATCACGATGCCTTCCACGAAGCGCGACAGCACGCGCGCCGTGTCGGCGATGGTTTCGCCACGGCCGAGCTGCATTTCCTTGCCGGTCAGCATGATCGCCTCGCCGCCGAGCTGGCGCATGGCGACGTCGAAGGACACGCGGGTACGCGTCGAGGGCTTGTCGAAGATCATCGCCAGCGTCTTGCCGGCGAGAGGTCGATCGCTCGAGGGCACGCCCTTGCGCCACGCCGATTTCAGCGCCGCCGCATGGTCGAGGATGCGGCGCAGTTCGGGCGCGGGGATCTCGGCGAGGTCGGTGAAGTGCCGGACGCCCTCCGCCGCTCCCTCGACGATCGCGGTGCGCGTCATTCCGCAGCTCCGCGCTGGAGGTGGGACGCGGCCGACAGCTCTCGGCAGGCGGCTTCGAGCCGGGCCACGCCCTCGTCGATCTCCGCCTCGGTGATGACGAGGGGCGGCAGCAGGCGCACCACATTGTCGCCGGCCGGGATGACCAGCACGTGGGCGGCACGGGCGCCGGCGGCGAACTCGGCCGGGGTCACGCGCAGCTTCAGCCCGACCATGAGGCCTTCGCCGCGCACGGCCTCCACCACGTCGGGATACTTCGCCAACACGGTGCCGAGCCGCTCCCTGAGGCGCCGCCCCTTGGCGGCGACGGCCGGCATGAAGCCTGGGGCCAGCACCACGTCGAGCACGGCGTTGCCGACGGCGGTGGCGAGCGGGTTGCCGCCGTAGGTGGTGCCGTGTGTGCCGAGCCCCATGCCACGGCCGGCCTCGGCCGTGGTGAGAAAGGCGCCGAGCGGGAAGCCGCCGCCGATGCCCTTGGCCACCGCCATGATGTCGGGATCGACCCCCCAATGTTCGCAGGCGAACAACCTGCCGGTGCGCCCGATGCCGGTCTGCACCTCGTCGAGGATCAGCAGCAGCCCATGGCGATCGCACAGCTCGCGCAGGCCGGGCAGGAAACCCGGCTCCGGCACGCGGATGCCGCCTTCGCCCTGGATCGGCTCGACCAGCACGGCAGCCGTTTCCGCCGTCACCGCCGCCTCGACGGCTGCCAGGTCACCGAAGGCGACGCGGTCGAAGCCGGGCGCCTTGGGGCCGAAGCCCTCGATGTACTTGTCGGTGCCTCCCGCCGCGATGGTCGCGTAGGTGCGTCCGTGAAAGGCGCCGGTGAAGGTGACGATGCGGTACCGTTCGGGATGGCCGCCGACGGCGTGGTACTTGCGCGCCGCCTTGATCGCCCCTTCCATGGCTTCCGCGCCGGAGTTGGTGAAGAACACGTAGTCGGCGAAGCTCGCCGCCACGAGGCGCTGCGCCAGGCGCTCGGCTTGCGGGATCTCGAACAGGTTCGACGTGTGCCAGAGCCGCCCGGCCTGCGCGGTCAGGGCTTCAACGAGATGGGGGTGGGAATAGCCCAGCGAGGCGACGGCGATGCCGCCGCCGAGATCGAGGTATCGCTCGCCCTCGGCCGTTTCGAGCCAAGCCCCCTCGCCGCGCGCGAAGGCGATGGGATAACGGGCGTAGGTCGGCAGGAGAGAGGAGGTCGGAAGAAGGGAGGAGGTCATGGCGCTCCTGGTCTCCGGGCGGCGGCTCCGCGAGAAGCCCTTGCACGAGGCGGCCCGGAACAGAAAAGCCGCCCGGCAGGGCGGCGCTGCGAGACCGTTCGTCGTTCGTCCTCAAGATGTAGGGTCTTCCCCCGGCAGGGTCAAATGGCCGGAACGGCGACGACCCACCCGTCGCGGCCGCGCCCCGGAGACGCCTCCGCATGCTCTCCGAAGCCTCGATTTGGGGTCATCGCCCCACCCGGCGGAGAAGAGGCGACGCTCGGCGTCTCGGAGATTCCGGGGCCGGTCAAGGACGACTCCTGGCAAGACGGTCGGCCGCGCGCAGATCGTCCGGCGTGTTGACGTTGACGAAGGGATCGACCGGCTGGCACGGCCAGCTCACGGTGGCAAAGGGGTGACGGGCAAGGAAAACCTCGACCTTGCGCAGGCCTTCCTCCACCAGGGCGCGGCGCAGGTCGGCACGCAGCTGCACCGACCAAAGGGCGACAACGGGGTGGGTCCGCTCGCCCGAGCGGGCGCACACGATGGCCGCCCGGTCGGCGATCCGGCGGTCCTGCAACCGGGCAACCAGATCGAGCGGCAGAAACGGCGCGTCGTTGGGCACGCTGACGGCGTAGGCGACGTCGGGGGCGGTCCGGGCGATATGGTCGAGGGCGGCGAGCACGCCGGCCAGCGGGCCGAGACGGCCATCCTCCTCATCAGGTACGACCGCGAGGCCGAAGCGGGCGAAGCGGGCGGGATCGCCGTTGGCGCTGATCACCAGCCCGTCGCATTGGCCGCGCATCGCGGCGATCACGCGATCGAGGATCGGCTCGTCGGCGACACGGTGGTCACCCTTGTCGCCCCCACCAAGCCGCGTGGCGCGTCCGCCAGCCAGAATGATCCCGATCACGCCCGTTCTCCCGGGGTTGCAGGTCAACGAACGCCCGAGCGATCCGGCCGATCCATATGCGTTGCATAGCTGCATTGATGTCATCGCAGATCGGCATGATCGCGTCCTGCGGTCGACGTCGCGCCACATTCGCCGGTGCGATTGTGACCGGCGCGACGCCGTTGGCGCGCAGCCGCAAGCAGGGCGGTTTTCAACTGGCCGTACTTTGCCCGATACTCACCGCGCAAGCCGATGGGCGACAACCGCAAGTCTCTTCCTGCCGTGCTGTATTTCAGGGTCGAGCAGGCTTTCGCGGACAAGCCACGACAATATCGCCATCAATCGGCTCGATCCATGTCTTCAGTCGTGCTGGGCGGCTGCGCCAAAAGAACTGTCGCGTCAATCTTTCCATCGCACGACCGACTCAATAGAGCGCCCCGACCGAAATGGTATGGGGTCGTGCAGACTTGTTCAGGAACGTCATTCTTCTCGCGCTGATGATCGCCGCCGTGGCGGCCTGGAGCAGCCCGGCCTCGGCAGGCGGCCATCGCATAGGCCATGGCAGGGGCCACCGCATGTCCCACGCCACCCATCTCGCCAGCCGCTCAGCCCTCCTCCCGCATCGCCGATGGCGCCTCGCAGGTCACGATCGAAGATCACGTCATTCCCTCGCCAGGGCCGGTCGGCCAACCAGCCCTGCGAACGAGGCTGGAGCGGCAAGGGCTTCGACCGGACGGGCGTCCTTCTACAGCGGCGGACGCACGGCGTCCGGAGGTGTGGTCGGCGCCGCCACCTGCGCGCACCGCTGGCTGCCGTTCGGCACCAGGGTGCTGGTCACCAACCTCGCCAACCTCAAGCAGGCCGTGCTGACCGTCAACGACCGCGGCCCCTTCGTGCGCGGGCGCCTGGTCGACGTTTCGCGTGCCGCCGCCGCCACCTTGGGAATGCTTGAGGGCGGCATCGCCACCGTGCGGATGGAGGTGATCGGCGGCCGGGTTTGAGCGACCCTTCAGATCAGGCCGGAGGCGATGTTGATGGTCAGGGCGAGGATGGCCGAGTTGAAGAAGAAGGCCACCACCGAATGGCCGAGCGACGTCAGCCGGATCGCCTTGGAGGTGATCGACACGTCGGCCGTCTGCGCGGCGACGCCGATGATGAAGGCGAAGTACAGGAAGTCCCAATAGTCGGGCTCGTCCGTGCCGGGAAAGGCGATGCCGCCCTGCACCTCGGTCGAGCCCTGCCCGGCCGGCCCGAAATATTCGTGGGCGTAGTGCAACGCGAAGGTGAGATGGATGAGCACCCAGGCGCTCACGATCGTCAGCACGGCGAGGGCGAGGTGCAGGCCCTTGCCGAGGCCGTGCAGGTCCTTGAGGAGACCAAGCTGCACCACGATGGCGCCCATGGAGGCCAGTGCCGCCAGCGCCACCAGGACCAGGATGACGAAGCGTCCCTCGTCGGTGATGCAGGCGCGTCGGCGGATGCTCTGCTCGCTCGCCTGCGCCATCGTGATGAGATTAAGCGAGATATACAGCGCCGTGCCGACATTCCAGGCGATCAGCAGGCGCGTCACCGGCAGGACGTGCTGGGGCTCGACGGCGTAGGTGACGAGGGCGACGAGGAGACTGGAGAACAGGCGGGGACGCCCGACGAGCAAACGACCCATCACCGTCCGCGGCAGGCTCGGGGCCGCCGACGGCTCCCCCGCCATCAGCTCTTGCGGGCGACGGCGAAGCGGGCGGCGTCCTTCAGCACGCGGGCGGCGGAGTCGTTGGAGCCGGCGATCCCGTCGAGCGCGGCGATGGCCTCCTCGGCGAGAGCGTCGCGCCGCGCGCGGGCCGCTTCCAGGCCGAGGGCGGCGACGAGCGTGGCCTTGTTGCGGTCGGCGTCCTTGCCGGTCTTCTTGCCGAGCGCGGCCTCGTCGGCCTCGACGTCGAGGATGTCGTCGGCGACCTGAAAGGCGGCGCCGACCGCGCGGCCGTAGCGCGACATGGCAATGGTGGCGTCGGCATCGGCGCCGCCCATCCGCGCGCCCGCGAGGACGGCGTAATGCAGCAGGGCGCCGGTCTTCATCGACTGGATGCGGATCACGTCGGCGGCGGCGTGGCGGCTCGTCGCCGCTTCGGCTTCGAGATCGAGGATCTGGCCGCCGACCATGCCGCCGAGACCGGCGTGGCGGGCGAGCTGCAGAACCAGCTCGGCACGGACGCCCGCGTCGGGATGGGTGGCGGGATCGGCGGTGACGTCGAAGGCGTAGGTGAGCAGGCCGTCGCCTGCGAGGATGGCGGTGGCTTCGTCGTAGGCCTTGTGGGTGGTCGGGCGACCGCGGCGCAGATCGTCGTCGTCCATCGCAGGCAGATCGTCGTGGACGAGCGAATAGCAGTGGATCATCTCCAGCGCGCAGGCGGCCCGCAGCACGCCCTCGCCGCCCGCGCCGAACAGCCTCGCCGCCTCGATCAGCAGGAACGGGCGCAGCCGCTTGCCCCCGCCCAGGCTGGCGTAGCGCATCGCCCCCATGAAACGGGTCGGGCGCGCGACCTCGCCGGGCAGCGGCACGTCAGCGAGCAGCCGATCCAGCATGGATTCGGTCGCCTCCGCCACGGCGGCGAGCCGTTCCCTGAACTCGTCGCTTTCCTCCCAGCGCGTCATTTCGACTCCGGCCCCATCCCTCGCCCGCTTGCCTCATACGGCATGCCCGGTCAAGGCTGGGGCGGAGGCCGGCTCGGACCACCCGAGCCACGCGGAGCCACCCACACACTCGCCCCCACACTTGCCCCGAAGCCGGGCTTGCGGCATGTGCTGCGCCCTATGGTCGAACCATGCGGCTGAAACGACGCGGCCCAGGCCTCCTCGGCTTCGTGCTCCGGGGCCTCCTCACCCTTGCCGTGGCGTTCGCCGCCGCCTTCGCCGGGCTGCTCGCGCTCGACACGGCGGCGGCGCCGGTTTCCACCCTGATGCTCGGCCGCGCCCTCGAAGGCAAAGGCTACCGGCGCGATTACGTCCCGCTGTCGGCCGTGGCGCCGGTGGCGCTGGCGGCGGTGATCGCCTCGGAGGACGCCCGCTTCTGCCGCAACGACGGCGTGGACTGGGATTCGCTCAAGGAAGTGCTGTCCGACGCCGACGGCCCTTCGCGCGGCGCCTCGACCATCACCATGCAGACGGCGAAGAACCTGTTCCTGTGGCCGGGCCGGTCGTCGGTCCGCAAAGGCATCGAGATCGGCGTCGCCCTCCTCCTCGGCAAGGTGTGGAGCAAGGCGCATACGCTTGAAGTCTACCTCAACGTCGCCGAATGGGGCGAGGGCGTCTTCGGCATCGAGGCGGCCGCCCAGGTGTACTTCAACAAGAGCGCCAGGGATCTCGACGCCCGCGAGGCGGCGCTGCTGGCCACCAGCCTGCCGAACCCGAGCGAGCGCGACGCCGGCAATCCCGAACCCTTTCAGCGCCGGCTGGCGGCGGGGCTGATCGCGCGGGCGCGGGGGATGCCGGAGTACTTCGATTGCCTGCCGCAGGGGAGCCGGTACGGCGGCCCATAGAAAGCAAAAAGGCCGGACGCGGTGTGCGAACGGCCTTTCCGTCAGGTGTACTTGGGTTCGGCCCTTGCTGAACCGCTCCTTCTACGCCGCCATGCCTACGCCGCCTTGGCGAGCTGCCGCAGCACGTAGCTCAGGATTCCGCCGTTGTTGAAGTATTCCAGCTCCTCCAGCGTCGCGATGCGGCACAGCAGCGGCACGGTTTCCGTCCGCCCATCGTCGTAGGTGACGGCCATCTCCATCTTCTGGCGCGGGCGCAGGCCCTCGCTGAGGCCGTGGATGGTGATCTCCTCGTTGCCCTTCAGCTTCAGCGTCGACCATGTCGTGCCCGGCTCGAAGGTCAGCGGCAGCACGCCCATGCCAACGAGGTTGGATCGGTGTATCCGCTCGAAGGACTCGGCGATCACGGCGCGCACGCCGAGCAGCTTGGTGCCCTTGGCCGCCCAGTCGCGCGAGGAGCCGTTGCCGTATTCGGTGCCGGCGAACACCACCAGCGGCACGTTGGCGGCGGCGTACTTCATCGCCGCGTCGTAGATCGGCATTTCCGCGCCGCCCGGCCAGTATTTGGTCATCCCGCCTTCCGGCACCGAACCGTCGTCGGCCTGGCGCATGAAGTTCTTGATGCGGATGTTGGCGAAGGTGCCGCGCATCATCACCTCGTGGTTGCCGCGCCGGGTGCCGTACTGGTTGAAGTCCTTGGTCGCGACCTGGTGCTCGCTCAGATAGGTGCCGGCCGGCGAGGCCTGCTTGATCGAACCGGCGGGCGAGATGTGGTCGGTGGTGATCTTGTCGCCGAAGAGGGCGAGGATGCGCGCGCCGACGATGTCGGTGACGGGGTCGGGCTCCAGCCCCATGCCCTCGAAGTAGGGCGGGTTCTGCACATAGGTCGAGCCCATGTCCCACTGGTAGGTTTCGCCGGCCGGCGCATCCACCTCGCGCCAATGCGCGTCGCCGCGGAACACGTCGGCGTAGCGGGCGGCGAAGACCGAGCGGGTGACGTATTTCTCGATGTAGTCCCCGATCTCGGCCGACGTCGGCCAGATGTCCTTGAGGTACACGTCGGCGCCGTCGCTCCCCACCCCGATCGGCTGGGCGCGCAGGTCGATGTTCACCGTGCCGGCGATGGCGTGGGCCACGACCAGCGGCGGCGACGCCAGATAGTTCGCCTGGACGTCGGGCGACACCCGGCCCTCGAAGTTGCGGTTGCCCGACAGCACGGCGGCGGCCACCAGACCGTGGTCGTTGATTGTCTTGGAGATCGCCGGGGGCAGCGGGCCGGAGTTGCCGATGCAGGTGGTGCAGCCGAAGCCGACGAGGTTGAAGCCGAGCTTGTCGAGATCCTCCTGCAGGCCGGACTGCCCGAGGTACTCCGCGACCACCTGAGATCCCGGCGCCAGCGAGGTCTTCACCCAAGGCTTGGACTTGAGGCCCTTGGCCGCCGCCTTTCGGGCGAGCAGGCCGGCGCCGATCAGCACCTGCGGGTTGGACGTGTTGGTGCAGGACGTGATGGCGGCGATGACGACGTCGCCGTGACCGATGGAATAGTCCGTGCCCTCGACGGGGTAGCGGACCTCGGTGTCGACGGTCTTCTTGTACTCGGAGCCGAGCGCTTGGCGGAAGCCGGCGCCGACCTGCTCCAGGTTGATGCGCCCTTCCGGACGCTTGGGACCGGCCATCGAGGACACGACGTCGCCGAGATCGAGCTCCAGCGTATCGGTGAACACCGGCTCGGGCGCGCCCTCCTCGCGGAACAGCCCTTGCGCCTTGGAATAAGCCTCGACCAGATCGATGCGCTCGGCCGTGCGTGCCGACATGTTGAGATAGGCCAGCGTTTCGCCGTCGATGGGGAAGAAGCCGCAGGTGGCGCCGTATTCCGGCGCCATGTTGCCGATGGTGGCGCGGTCGGCCAGCGTCATGGTGGCGAGGCCGGGGCCGAAGAACTCAACGAACTTGCCGACCACGCCCTTCTTGCGCAGCATCTGCGTCACGGTGAGCACGAGATCGGTCGCCGTGGTGCCCGGCTTCAGCTCACCGGTGAGGCGGAAGCCGATCACCTCGGGCAGGAGCATGGAGAGCGGCTGCCCCAGCATGCAGGCCTCGGCCTCGATGCCGCCGACACCCCAGCCGAGCACGCTGAGGCCATTGACCATGGTTGTGTGGGAGTCCGTGCCCACCAGCGAGTCGGGATAGGCGACCTCGACGACCTTTGAACTGGCGGCCGGCTCGTCGTTGGCCGGTTCCTCCTTGGTCCACACCGTCTGGGCGAGGTATTCGAGGTTGACCTGATGGCAGATGCCGGTGCCGGGCGGCACCACCCGGAAGTTGGCGAAGGAATCCTGCCCCCACTTCAGGAACTTGTAGCGCTCGCCGTTGCGGGAATATTCGAGGTCGACGTTGGTCTTGATCGCGCCGTTGTTGCCGAACGCGTCGACGATCACGGAATGGTCGATGACGAGGTCGACCGGCACCAGCGGGTTGATCTTCTGCGGGTCGCCGCCCAGCGCCGTCATCGCGTCGCGCATGGCGGCGAGGTCCACCACCGCCGGCACCCCGGTGAAGTCCTGCATCAGCACGCGCGCCGGGCGGAAGGCGATCTCCTTCTCCTCGCGGCCGCGGTTCTCGACCCAGGCGGCGCAGGCCTCGATGTCTTCCCGCTTGACCGAGCGGCCGTCCTCGTAGCGCAGCAGGTTCTCCAGCAGCACCTTCATGGAGAACGGCAGCCTGGAAATGCCGCTGAGCCCGTTCGCCTCGGCTTGCGTGAGGGAATAATAAGAGTAGGTCCGATCACCGACCTTGAGCTGCCTATGGCACTTGAAGCTGTCGACTGAAGCCATGGATCTCGTGTTCCCGGACGTGAGGGGGGCGCCGCCGCGCTTATAGATAATCCAAACTGGACGCGCTACGACCCGCTCCGGTTCCATTCGATGCAAGAACGGCTCCCGCCCGGTGTCCTCTCCAGTGTTCCCGCCCTCAAGCGTCCCGCTGCTGTCCGTGGCGGACCTGACGGTGGAGCGTGGCGGGCGGATGGTTCTGGCGCAGCTCAGTTTCGTTCTCGCGGCCGGCGACGTCCTTCTCGTCACCGGGCGCAACGGCGCCGGCAAGTCGACGCTGATGCGGGCGCTGGCCGGCCTGCTGCCGCCGGCCTCGGGGCGCATCGACTTCGGCCTCGCCGGCGCGGAGGTGCGCGGCGTCGAGACGGCGCACTACCTCGGCTACGAGGATGCGCTCAAGCCGTCGCTGACGGTTGGCGAGAACCTGGCGTTCTGGGCGGCGATGCTGCCGGCCGCCGCCCCGCCCGGCCCGTCCGGCGAGGGTCTCGACCCGCGCGAGGCGCTGGCTGCCTTCGGCATCGCCCGGCTGATCGACCTTCGCGCCGGCTACCTGTCGGCCGGACAGAAGCGCCGTGTCGCCCTCAGCCGGCTGCTGCTGACCCCGCGCCCGCTGTGGCTGCTCGACGAGCCGCTGATCGCCCTCGATGCGGAAGCGCAGGTGACGCTGAACGCCCTGATGGCCGCTCATGCGGCCGGCGGCGGCGCCATCCTGGTCGCCTCGCACCAGCCGCTGGCCGTCGGGCACCGCACCATCGACCTTGCCGCCAAGCGGCGGGCCTCACCCGCGTCCGTCGAAGCGTGAGCGAGCCGACGACGGCTGAAACAAGCGCAAGGCCACGCGCGGGGCCGCTGCTGGCGCTGTTCCTGCGCGACCTGCGCGTCGGCCGCCGGCTCGGCGGCGGTGCCGCGCTGGGCGTGATGTTCTTCCTGATCCTGGTGGCGCTGGTGCCCTTCGCCGTCGGGCCCGGCGCCGAGCTGCTGGCGCGCATCGGCGCGGCCATCCTGTGGATCGCCGCCCTGCTCGCAACCCTTCTCGGCCTCGACCGCCTGTTCGCCGGGGATCGCGACGACGGCTCGCTCGACCTGCTGCTGATGAGCCGAACCCCGGCCGAGCTGATCGTGCTGACCAAATGCGCGGCGCACTGGCTCCTGACCGGCCTGCCGCTCGTCGCCGCGTCACCGCTGTTCGGGCTGATGCTGGGCATGAACGGTCCGGCGCTGGGACAGGTCACCGCCTCGCTCGCCGCCGGCACGCCGG
This sequence comes from uncultured Beijerinckiaceae bacterium, assembly GCA_964245015.1. Taxonomy (GTDB): domain Bacteria; phylum Pseudomonadota; class Alphaproteobacteria; order Rhizobiales; family Beijerinckiaceae; genus RH-AL1. The sequence goes on from CAXTMA010000011.1 coordinate 16,905, forward strand.
CGCTCACCATGCTGGGCGCGGTCGGCGCCGGGCTCACGGTTGGCCTGCGCAAGGGCGGCCTGCTGATGGCGGTGCTGATCCTGCCGCTGTGCGTGCCGGTGCTGATCTTCGGCGTGTCGGCGGCGACCGCCGGCCTCGGCAACCCCGTGCCCTTCGCCACGCCGTTCCTGGTGGAATGCGCGCTCAGCCTGGCGGCGGTCGCCGGCGCGCCCTTCGCCGCCGCCGCCGCCCTGCGGGCGATGAACGACTGATCGGGATCATCCGCGTCGCCGCGCACCCGGTCGGAGGCTTGCGGGATGCGACGGCGGCTCCGGCGTGTGCCGCGTTTTGCGCCAATGGTGCGGTCGGCGGACGAGGTCGGCGAGTCCGCCCCAGGCGGCAGCGCAGACCATCAGCTGGTAGAGGATCATCAGCGGCAGGCTGGCGAGGAAGCGCGGGTGGCTCAGCCCCCTGGCGCGGCACCCGGCATAGCCGCACCACACCGGCGTCACCGCCCCGAGCAGCAGCACGGAGGCGGCCAGCGTGGCCTCGGCGAGAGCCTCCCAGCCCTGCGGCGCCGGCAGCCCGGCGCGGGCGAGGTGAACGGCGACACCGGCGAGGGCGAGCGGCGACAGCAGCGGGCCGAACACGAGGTTGACCAGCATCAGCGCCACGGCCAGCGAGCGAAGAAGGCCGAGATCCCGCGCCGCGCCGGACCCGCGACCCAGCACCAGGGCTGTCTGCATCCAGCCCATCGTCCAGCGGCGGCGCTGATTGAACCATCCGCCGAGCGAAGCCTCGGCGCGCTCCCCCGTCGTCGAGGCGAGGTCGCCGACGCGCAAGCCGAGCCGGGCGAGACGCAGCCCGAGGTCGGCATCCTCCGTCACGTTGAAGGCGTCCCAGCCGCCGGCGCGGCGCAGGGCGGCCGTGCGGAAATGGTTCGAGGTGCCGCCCAACGCCATCGGCAGCCCGAGCCGGCTGATGCCGACGTTGAGGTTATCGAACAGCCCGGCGTATTCGATCGCGAAAAGCTGGGGCAGCGGTATTATGGAGCAAACGCCATAAGCACTCCGACCCCATGCCGCCTAGATAAACGGCATGTCCACCGACCTCGTTCCCGATCCCTACAGCACCCACACCCCCGCCCGCGAGCAAGGCAACCAGTACGCCTTGCGTGCCCTTCGGGAACGCCGCGCCTTCATGACGGGCGAGCTGCAGAAGCTTGAGGAGCGCCGCCGCTGGCTCAAGGAGTCCCTGGCCCATCTCGACGCGACTTTGGCGATCATGGTCCCCGGCTGCGATCCCACGCTCATCAAGGCGAAGTACCCCCGACGCAAGAGCAAGCTGTTCGGGGCCGGCAAGCTCAACTTTTTGATTTTGGGCGTTCTCAGGAAGGGCGAGCGGGCGATGAGCTTGGATGAAATCGTCGCGGGCGTTGTCGCCGACGCGGGCTGGGATGCAAGCGATCCGACCGCGCTCAAAGGCATGAAGCCGCGTGTGCGGTCGAACCTGTTATACCTGACGAGCGTGCGGGGGCTTACGGCGAAGGAGGGGGAGCGGACGGAGGCGCGGTGGCGCTTGACCTCTAACTAAAGAATCCCCATCTCGGCGTGGCGTGAATGCCGCAACCCTGCTCCAATGAACGGAGTGGGGCCTTCTGCGTTGGTTGCGCTAAGAAGGTGCGTGATAAGTCAAGGCCGACAGCGTGCCTTAGGTGGGATGTGAACGACTCATTTTTACCCCTAGTGGGATTCAGATCGGAAAAGGCGGCGCAGATATGCGTCTATTTCACCGATGCCTGGGGCAGTCGAATCGATAAGCTTGCGCTGATTAAGCTCGTCTACATCGCCGAGCGCGAAAGCGTTCGGCGTCGAGGGAGGCCCATGATCTATGATGAGTGTTACTCACTCAAAGACGGGCCAATCTGCCGCAGCGCTCTAGACGGTATTAATGGTCATATAGATACTGATATATGGAGTGATTACATCCATCTTGATGGCAAAAAGGATGTCTATTCGATCAAAGACGCTTCTCTGAGACTGGACGAACTAAGTGAGTCCGACTTAGAGATACTAGCGTCTATAGTAGACACTCATCGCGGCAAGAGCGGTGGCCAGCTCCGACAGTGGACTCACGTGCCTAGTAATGTGCCGGAGTACACTGAGGTTACTGAGAAGGAGAGGCTGCCTATCACCTATAGCGACATAGCAATTGGTGTCGGTATTAAGCACCCTGCGGACGTGGCAGAAGGTGTTCGGGAGCATAGGTTATCCGAAGCTGTCTTTCCAAGAGTGAAGTAGGGCCTATGGTCTGTGAGTGCGACGCCTTCAAGTACAAAGGGACTGGGCCTGCCCACAACCCGAAGGTGCCGCACTCCTTTGTAGTTGTTGGAGTTTTGAATGACTTGGTAATTCTCATTCCAATTAGCTCCGAGCAATCCAACTACGATCCGGTGTGCCCCATAGAACCTAATGAGGGCTGGAATCCGCCAGTGTGGAAATCAAGTTTTGCTGCATATTTTCATGCTTTAAAAACATCAGTTGCTTCTTTCGAAGCAAATATTAAAGACGGTAAAATTATTAAGATCACAAATCCACCTCAAACAATCTACGAACGTCTCATAAAAGGTATTTGCGTAAGTAAAAACGCTGAGCCTTGGCTCAGAAATGCTTTTGGCTGCCAAATCGATACAAAAGTGCCGCCGAGAGCACGCATATTAAGGGCGGTGAACGATTAGGCGCGATGCCGCTGCCAGTACCCCACGAAATCCGGGCTGGTCGCCTTCATGGTCGCCAGCTTGGTCAGCCGAGCGAGCTGATCGCCGTTTGCCACGCGGCGGTTGTCCTCGCGCCATGACATCTCTTGCGCGTAGCGAAGCAGGTAGGCGCCGGCGATATGATGGTGATGCCCTGCCTCGGCGCGGCGAAGGCGGCTGAAATACTCCTCCGCCATGTTCGTGCAGGCGCCGTCCAGGCTGTACGCCTTGGAGTGATCGATGCGCTTCATCTCGAAATTGGTATGCAGGCTATCCCACCCCGGCGCCGCGTCGGCATGCACAACGGTGCCCTTGGCGATGCGGGACTTGATGAAGCCGGCAGCGGCGCTTTCCGACCGGAATACGGCCGGGACGGAGTTTCCTCCGCGCTCGCGAATGATGATGACCGACTTGCGCTTGCCGTTCTGGTTGATGGCGAGGCCGCGATGGATGCGGTTCTCCTTGAGGTTGCGAGGCTTGATGTAGCCGCCGAAGTAGGCACCATCGACCTCGGCCACCTTGCCCTCGCCGCCGATCGTGCGGCCCTTCATCTCTTCGGCCATCGCCTCGCGGAGCTTGTGAGCGAGCACGAAGGCCGTCTTGTAATCAACGCCGAGGTCGCGAGAGAGGGCGAGCATGGACTTGCCCTTGACCTCGTTGACGAAGATCGCGACGGCGAGGAGATAGGTGGCGATCGGCAGCTTGTGGAAGGCGAACAGGGTGCCGGAGGTGAGGGAGAAGTCGCGGGCGCATTCCTTGGACTTGCAGCGCCAGCGGGGCGCCCCGTTCGGCCGGCGGCAGTTGTAGGCATCGAGGCAACCGCAGTGAGGGCAGACCGGCTCGCCGTTCGTCTCAGACCAGCGGATCGCGGCGAAGGTCGTTTCGGCTTCGTCCTTCGTCAGGCGCGCGACCTTGGCGAGGCTGATCGTCTTGGCGCGAGGGGAAAGCAGGAAGTGGACGGACATGATGTTCTCGTTTATGAGAACAGCTTACCGCATACGGTATCATTGGCAAGAGGATATTATCAGTTATGATAACGCCGGATCGTATCTGAGAACGGATCGGCATGGCGAAGCAGGCGACGACGGAACGGGAATGGGCGGAAAGGGCAGCGCAGCATCTCAAGGCGGAGATGAAGCGGGCCAGCGTGACTTACGACGGCTTGGCCGAACGCTTGAAGGCCCATGGGTTCGAGGAGACAAAGGCCAGCATCGCGAACAAGCTGGCGCGGGCGACGGTGCCGGCGGCGTTCTTTCTCGCCTGCCTTGCCGCATTGGAACTTGAGGGGGTACGTCTAGAGGAACTTTAGTTCAAATTGTCTTTTGCCCAACCATAATATGTATAATATCTTTATTCAAATGAAGTCCTAATGCTCCCTCGTTTCTTTTATCTTCTTCTATTTCAATACGAGATTTAATATCTGCAGCCTGCAAAGCGTTAGATAGTCCTACCGCTGGCTTTGAAAGCGTATCTGAAGCTGATCTGATATAAATCACAACAACCCCCTGCTCGAAAGAAGAACCGACCGTTGGCTTTCCATCTCTTAAATGAATAAAGGTTCCTGCCACCCAATCAATCTCTTTCCAACTTGCTTTATTTAATACTCCTTCAATCTTCTCTAAGAACCGATAAGCCTCAGTATCTCCTTCATTAAAGGAAATATCATATTTTGTATTCTCAAATTGAGAGCACGCCTTGATAATTACTTCTATCTGCGCTTCGCTTAAAAGCCTGTCTTGTAGCAACAGTTTAAGCTTTTTTGAATCAAAATCCAACTTGTCTTGCATTTCTCTTATTTGCTTAGCGGCTTCATCAGGAGTAGCTCCTTTCAGTCTGTCTTTATAGGCGCCAAGCTGATCGTTGAGAAAGCTTATTCTCTCGTCTTTGACTTTAACCAGTTCTCCAGACTCGTTTGATCCGTATCGATAAGCCAGAAAGGCAAAAAGCGCGATAGCCCCCCAGACGGCAGGCTTCATCAAAGCCTCCCGACTTGAGCGGGCGTGATGCCAAGCGAATGGTATCCACTTGAATGCTTCAGGCGTCTCAGGCGCCTCGATGGCTTCTGGGAGCGCGGGTTTTTCTGCTTCTTCTGCCATACGGACAGGCTAGAGCCACAAAGACACCAAGCCAACCGCTCTAAAGACGGCGGCGCCACATCCCGCCCAATCACCTCACACCTCCTTGCGAAGGCGGGCAGATAGGAGCGGGGCCGTTAGGCCGCTTGTGGCAGGTGCTCCATAATACCGTGGGGCAGCAGGCTGGCACCACCGCCGTTGGAGACGGTCAGCCGCGCTTGCAGGCAGACGAGGTCGTCGGGGGCGAGGGCGAACCGGGCGGCGGCACGGCGGAGCTGGTCGCGATCGGGACGGTCCTCGGCGTCGTACACGGTGAGAAGGGTGCCCCGCGCGAGCAGCAGCCCGGCGTTGAGGGCCCGCGGCTTGGTCCGCGGCGCGCCGGCCGGCACGGTGAAGACGCGCATGTGCGGGGCGACCCCGGCGGCAAGAAGGGCGAGCCGGGTCGAACCGTCGTCGGCTTCCACCAGGAACACGATGTCGAGCTTGGCTCGGGGATAGTCGAGCGCGGCCAAGGCGGCGACGAGGCCCGGCACCACGGCGGCCTCGTCGCGCAAGGGCACCAGCACGCTGTAGAGCGGGAGCCTTTCGTCCGGCAGGGCCGGCTCGGACCTCCCGTGAGCCCGCACGTTCCCCTCCCGACCTTGCCAGCCGGCGGCAGACACCAGGAGCCGGAACACCAGGGCGGCGAAGAAAACGAGGCCGAAGAGGTCGGCGACGGGGCGCACCCCGGAGGCGAGGCCGGCGAGACAGAGGGTGGCCACCAGGCAGCAGGCCGCACCGTTGAGGCCGCGAAGGGCATCGCGCGCCGACAGATGCGGCGCCGCTTCGGCGAGGGCGCTGCCGACGCGATGGGCGATCTGGACGGGTAGCCGCCGCCCGACAAGGGCAGCCAGATGGGCCGGCGTGGCGATCGCGATCGTTGCGGGAAGCGGGAGGCCGAGCCGGCGGGCGGCGAGCAGGACGCGCAACGCTTCGGCGGTCGGCGCCAGCAGCCAGCCGTCATCGGCCAAACGAACCCGTCCGGTTTGCAGGGCGCGCGCCGCATCCTGACCCCGATCGAGTTCGGGCCAGCCTTGCACGAACGGCAGGGCGAGGTGGCGAGCGAGACTGCAGAAGTACACGGTGTCGCTGACGCCGCCCCCGGCGAGAAGCGCGGCCGTCACATCGGATCCGCGCGCGTTCCGCGCGGCGGCGTGGAGGATGCGCTCATCGCTGATGTAGGGCCGAAGAAAGGCGATCGCCTCGGGCAGGCCGGCGCGCCTCGGCCAAGCTGTGATCGGCCAAGCCCCCTCCGACCGAGTTCCGTCCACGCGGCAAGCGGCGGTCGGAGCGGGGTGCGGTCCGCGAGGCCGGGACGAGATCAAAGATGCGGTCATGCCAGAAGAAGGCCCGAGTCAAGGCAGCATGGTCGACTCAGCATGTCGGAAGTGCGTCGACGTTAACTTTTTGCTAATCCTTTGCCGCATCATTCGCGTTGCGACGGGCTGAGCGCCGCCACCTGCGGCGCCAGCTTGAGCGCTCAAAAATTCCAAGGAGAGGCCGATGCGCCGTTGCCAGCCCACCGTTCTTCTCTCGATCTGCCTCGTTTCGTTCTGCCTCGCGGCAACGGCTGCCGCCGCCCAAGCGCCCGCCACGGCCGCGAAATCGGCGCCGGTGATCGTCGAGGAACCGCGCGACATCGTTGCTGCCATCTACAAGCTCGCCATCGTCGAAGCGAAGAAGGCCAGTCCGACGAGCCCCTTCTTCGACCGCAAGGCCCGCGAGAAGTACTTCTCGAAGGGCTTCGACCTCCTTGTCACCGCAACCGAAACCACGGCGGCGCACGAAGGCGACGCCAGCCTCGACTTCGACCCGATCTCCGCCTCGCAGGATGCGGAAATCCAGAAGGTGACGCTGAAGACGGACGTGATCGAACTCAACAAGGCGGTGGTGTCGGCGACGTTTCTCAACCGCAAGCAGCCGACGGTGGTGAGCTACGACTTCATCCGCGAGGATGGCGAGTGGAAGATCAACGACATCAAGGGCACGACGGAAAAGGAAGCGTGGTCGGTGCGCAAGATCCTGAAAACCAGCGCCAAGGAGCCGACGACGCTACCGGGCATGCCCGACGCCAAGGCCGCGCCCGATGCGTCGGCGCCGCTGCCGCCCAGGAAAGGTACGACAGCCAAGTAGCGGCGGCCGAATGGGCGGCCAGGTCGCTGCAAGTCAGGGCCCTGCTCGGGACAAGTGACCCGGCCTTGCCGGGAAAGGGTTGACGAGGGCGGCGTCCGCGCTCCCTAACGTCAAGTATCCTTGGAAATCGACGCCGCGAAGCAGTACCTCGCTGCCGTCGGTGCGCGTGCCGGGTCGTCTCACGCGGGCGGCGATGTTCTCGGAGGAAGACTGCCGCGATGACCTGGAGCGCTGGCTCGCGGCAATCCTAAGCAGGTTCGCGCCGCCGGCGCGGCGCGTGTCCGATCGACCTCGATGGCCCGGTCGGCCTGGGCGAGCTCGAAGGTGTTCAGCCGCTGACGGAGTGTTTCGGTTCGCCGAGCCATGGCGGCCTGCCCCATGTCGTCGCCACCGGCCTTTGGGACGGTTCCCCGCCCGCTGCCGAGCTGCTGATCCAGGCCGAGCGACCGGTGGGCGGCTCCGACGCCGTGCCGGCGGTCGATGACGCGGCGTTGCCCAAGAGGGCGGGTGTTGGAGGCCGCGGCTCTCAATCGCCGTGGCCGGCGCCGAGGCCGTTGACCGCGAAGAACAAGCCGGTCACCCCTGGCAGCACCGGCGGCTGCTCGCGGGGATCGTGGCCGGAGGAGAACGGGGACGTGACGTAGGCCGGGTTGTATGCGTAGGCCAAGCCGTAGCCTGGCAATCCTTGGCCGGGCACGCCGGCCGGGGGGCCGCAGCGGTAGGCTGCGACGCCGGCGGAGCGCGGGTCGCAGGGGAACTGGACGCTCAAGACGCGCGCGTCGGCGCCACCCGCACCGCTCTCGCGGAAGCGGTCTTGGCCGCGCGACGCTTCCCGCCCGAGGACGCGCGCGCGGGCGTAGGCGGCATCGCCGTAGGTTTGTTCGAGCGTCGAAAGGCGGGTCGGTGGTGCCAACGTGCCCAGGCCAACCGCGTCGCGGCTTGGCGGGGATGCCGCGTATCCCCCTACATCGTCAGGCTGATGCGCCGCCGTCCGATGCGCGGGCCGCCGCGCGCGCGCCGCGGCTTCGCCGGCGAGCGGTCCCGCAGCCAAGGCCAGCGCCAGGAGCAGCGGCGTCGCGGTCATGACCGTCGCAGTCATGGCCGTTGAAGACGTGAACGTGGCGCGCGGCATCGGAGGTCCCCTGCTGTTCCCCAGCGATCCACGCAATCACGTCGCGGCGATGGAGGCAACGCCGCGGCGTTCGGGGCGAGCGGGGCATGGAACGCCGTCGCCATTGACAGCGAGGACGCCTCGCGCGAGCCAGACGGCTTCGGCCCTTCGCGCAGAGCCACGCCTTGTTCGCCGCTCCAAACGTTTCCCCTGCCAAAAGCGACGCCGCCCGTCGCGACGCCCTTCTCCTGTACGAGGACGACGACGCCCTCGCGGGGGAGATCGCCCTCGCCTTCGCCGGCGAAGGCCAGTGCGTCGAGCGCATTGTTGACGAGGCCGCCTTGCGCGCCCGTCTCGCGCAGGGCGCCGGCGCACTCATCCTCGACCGGCTCGTCGGCGGCCGCGATGCCATCGTCCTTCTGGCCGAGCGACGCGACGCGGGCGACGGCACGCCGGTGCTGGTGATCTCCTCGCTGGCGGCGGTGGACGACCGCATCCGCGGTTTGAAGGCCGGCGGCGACGACTATCTCGTCAAGCCCTTCGCGATGGGCGAACTGGTCGCCCGGGTCGCCGCGCTGCGCCGCCGCGCCGCCGCCCGGCCCGGCGAAGCGGCGGTCGGCGTCCTCGTGACCGGCCCGCTGCGGATGGACCTGATCGCCCGAACGGTCAGCCGCGACGGGCGCCCGGTCCCGCTTCTGCCGCGCGAGTTCACCCTGCTGCATTACCTGATGCGCCACGCCGGCCTCGTGGTCACCCGCGCCATGCTGCTCGAAAACGTATGGCGGGTGCATGCCACCACCCACACCAACGTCGTCGACGTCCACATCGGCAATCTGCGCCGCAAGATCGAAGAAAACGGCGAAGCGCGCCTCATCGAAAGCGTGCGCGGTCTCGGCTTCGTGCTCGGCGGCGCGAAGCAGGACCCGTGATGGGGGTTCTGCGATGACCCAGTCGCCGCGATGATCCGGCTGCTCCGGTCGAGCGCCTTCCGCATCGCGCTCGCCTTCGCCGGCGGGCTCGTCGTGCTCACCTACCTCGTCTTCGCCATCCTCGATTGGCAGCTCTACCGCGAGAACATCGCCCTGACCCGCTCCGTGCTGGAAGACGAGGCGGCAAAGGCGCTGGCCGACAGCTCGCGCCAGCTCGAGGACCGCCTGAAGCTTCGGTTGACGGAGGACCTTCGCCATCTCGACATCGTCGGGCTTTACGACACCGACGGCCGGCTCGTCTTCGGCAACGCCGCCGCGACGCTCGCCGTACCGGCCGACGGCCGGGCGCACGTCCTGCGCATCCCGCCGCTGCCCGGCACCTCCGCGTTGACGCAGCGGAGCGAGCCTTGGCAGAGCGAGACGACGGTCCTCGTCGCCCGGCCGCGGCGGGACGGCTGCATCCTGCTGCTCGGGCGATCGCTCGTCTACGTCGACCAGCTGAGGGCGGCGGCGTTGCGCGTCTTCGCCGAAACGTTGGGTCCCGTCACCGCCGCGGCGCTCGCCGTCGGCGTGGCCGTCAGCGTGCGCGCATCGCGGCGCCTGCAACGACTGAAGGAGGCGATCACGCAGGTGATGGCGGGCGAGCTCGATCGCCGCCTACCGGTGCGGGGCTCGCCCGACGACCTCGACGAGCTGTGCCGCGAAGTCAATCGCATGCTCGACGAGATCGGCCGCCTCGTCGGGCAGATCCGGGCGGTTGGCGACAACATCGCCCACGACCTGCGGGCGCCGCTGGCGGTGATGCGGGCGCGGCTGGAGCGAGGCATCGCCGGCGACGACGAGGCGCTGCTCCGCGCCCTCGCGGCGGCCGCGCTCACCGACCTCGACGGGGCGATGACCGCCGTCACCGCGCTGCTGCGCATCTCCCAGCTCGAAAGCGGCGTGAGGCGCGGCGCCTTCGCCGCGATCGACCTCGCCGGCATCTGCCGCGACGCCTTCGACCTGCTGGAGCCGCTGGCCGAGGTGAAAGGGGTGGCGATGCGCCTCGAGGGAGGCGACGCCACGCTCCTCGGCGACGCCGACCTGCTGCGAGAGGCCGTGGTCAACCTCGTCGACAATGCCGTGAAGTTCACCCCCGCAGGCGGCGCCGTGACGATCGGCTGCGGGCATCCCGACTTCCTGGTGCGGGTCGGCGACACCGGCCCCGGCATCGCCGCGGAGGAGCGCGTCAAGGTTGTGCGCCGCTTCTACCGCTCGACCAAGACCGCCGCGGCGGGCGGCGTCGGCCTCGGCCTGTCGATGGCGAACACCATCATCGAGCTGCACGGCTGCCACCTGGAGATCGCCGATGCCCGGCCCGGATCCGCCAGCCCCGGCGCTCTGTTCACCATCCGCCGAGGTTCTGCCGATCCGCGGATGAATCCTTCTCCGGCATCACCGTCCTTTGCGTCGCTTTCGCCCGCGCGGACCCTTGATTAAAGAAAATCTTAATCTTGCCGGCCGGCTCGGCGCTTGATCGCCCGGGGTGGCCGGGGCACGACGGCGCGGGCGGACGCGCCCGGTTGTCTTCCCCGGTCGTCTTGCCCGGTCGTCTTGCCCACCCATTCTGCCCGTCCATTACGGGGTTCCGCCAACCGCATGCTCGCCATCGTCCGCATCGCCCTGTCGCGACCCTACACCTTCGTGGTGATGGCGATGCTGATCCTGCTGTTCGGGATCATGTCGTGGTTCAAGACGCCGACCGACATCTTCCCCAACATCGGCATCCCCGTCGTCTCGGCGGTTTGGACCTACAACGGCCTGCCGCCCGATGAGATGTCGGGGCGCATCGTGTACTACTACGAGCGCACGCTGACCTCGCAGGTCAACGACATCCAGCACATCGAGTCGCAGTCGCTATCGGGCTACGGGGTGGTGAAGATCTTCTTCCAGCCCACCGTCAACATCAACACCGCCATCGCCCAGATCACCGCCGCCTCGCAAACCGTGCTGAAGCTTCTGCCGCAGGGCGTGACGCCGCCCTACGTGCTGCTGTTCAACGCCTCCTCCGTGCCGATCCTGCAGCTCGCGCTCTCCTCGGCGACGCTTTCGCAGGCCAAGCTCGCCGACTTCGCGCAGAACTTCATCCGGCCGCAGCTCGCCACCGTGGCCGGCGCCGCCGTGCCCTCGCCCTACGGCGGCAAGATCCTGCAGGTCAACGTCGACCTCGACCCGACCAAGCTGCAGTCCTATCACCTGACCGCCTCCGACGTGGTCAATGCCTTCTCGCAGGAGAACCAGATCACGCCGGTCGGCACGCAGAAGATCGGCCGCTTCGAGTACATCGTCGCCCTCAACGACGCCCCCGACGAGATCGACAAGCTCAACGCGCTGCCGATCAAGAGCGTGGAAGGCACGGTGGTCTACGTCCGCGACGTCGCTTTCGTGCACGCCGGCTCGCCGCCGCAAACCAACATCGTCAACGTGGACGGCAAGAAGGCCGTGCTGATGACCATCCAGAAAGCGGGCTCCGCCTCGACGCTGGAGGTGATCGACGGCGTGAAGAAGCTGCTGCCGCTGATCCGCGCCGGCCTGCCCAAAGACATCGACCTCGTCGCGGTCGGCGACCAGTCCGCCTTCGTCAACGACGCCGTCGACGGGGTGCTGCGCGAGGGCGTCATCGCCGCCACGCTCACCGGCCTGATGATCCTGGTGTTCCTCGGCTCGTGGCGCTCGACGATCATCATCATGATCTCGATCCCCCTCGCCATCCTGTTCTCGGTCGCGGCGCTGTCGCTGCTTGGGCAGACGATCAACGTGATGACGCTCGGCGGCTTGGCGCTCGCGGTCGGCATCCTCGTCGACGACGGCACGGTGACCATCGAGAACATCAACTACCACCTTGAGCAGGGCAAGACGATCCATGATGCGATCATGGACGGCTCGCGCCAGATCGTGGTGCCGGCCACCGTATCGCTCCTTTGCATCTGCATCGTGTTCGTGCCGATGTTCACGCTGGGTGGCGTTTCGGGCTTCCTGTTCAAGCCGCTCGCCGAAGCGGTGATCCTGGCGCTGGTCGGCTCCTACATCCTGTCGCGCACCCTGGTGCCGACGCTCGCCGCCTACCTCCTCGCCAACGTCCACCATGGCGAGGGGCACGGGGACGGCCACGGGGTCGGCCATGCTGAGGGCGCCGCGGCGCCGCGGCCCCGCAACCCGTTCAAGCGCTTCCAGCTCGCCTTCGAGCACCGCTTCGAGCAGCTCCGCGCGGGCTACCGCGCGCTGCTCCTGATGGCGATCGGCGCGCCGCGGCGCTTCGTCGGCGGCTTCCTCCTCTTCGTCGTTGTGTCCTTCGCCCTGGTGCCGTTCCTCGGCCAGAACTTCTTCCCGACGGTGGTCGCGGCGCAGCTCAAGCTGCATGTGCGCACGCAGACCGGCACCCGCATCGAGGAAACGGCGAAGGTCGTGCAGCAGGTCGAGGACGCGATCCGGCACGTCATCCCGCCCGACGCCATCGAGTCGATCGTCGACAACATCGGCATGCCGATCTCCGGCATCAACGTCGCCTACGGCAACTCCGGCACCATCGGCGTGATCGACGCCGACATCCTGATGAGCCTGCACGACGACGTTGCCGGCAAGACCGCCGGCTACCAGACGGCGCTGCGGGAAAAGCTGCCGCGACTTTTCCCCGGCACCACCTTCTCGTTCCTGCCGGCCGACATCACCACCCAGATCCTGAACTTCGGCCTGCCGGCTCCGATCGACGTGCAGGTGATCGGCAACAAGCGCGAACCGAACCGCCGCTACGCCGAGATGATCTACCGGCGGATCAAGCAGGTGCCCGGCATCGCCGACGCCCGCATCCAGCAGGTGTTCGACTACCCGACCCTGAACGTCGACGTCGACCGTTCGATCGCCAACCAGATCGGGCTGACCGAGCAGGACGTGACCCGCAACATGCAGGTCAACCTCGCGGGATCGATGCAGACCAACCCGACCTACTGGCTGAACCCGGCGAACGGCGTGTCCTACCCAATCGTCACGCAAACGCCGCAGTACTGGCTCGACACGCGCAACAAGCTCGACAACATCCAGATCAACGGCAAGAACGGGCCGATGCTGCTGTCGGGCGTCGCCAGCACCAAGCGCTCGGTCAGCCCCGGCGTGGTGTCGCACTACAACGTGCAGCCGGTGATCGACACCTACGCCTCGATCTACGACCGCGACCTCGGCGCCGTCGCGGGCGACATCCAGAAGATCCTCGACGACACGAAAGGCGAGGTGCCGCCCGGCTCGACGGTGAAGCTGTCGGGACAGGTCACCACGATGACCGCCGCCTACGATCAGCTCTACGTCGGCCTGGCAGTCGCCGTCGTGCTGATCTACATGCTGATCGTCGTCAACTTCCAGTCCTGGGTCGACCCCTTCGTCATCATCACGGCCCTGCCGGCGGCGCTGGCCGGCATCGTCTGGGTGCTGTTTGCGACCCGCACCACCCTGTCGGTGCCGGCCCTCACCGGCGCGATCATGTGCATGGGCGTCGCCACGGCGAACTCGATCCTCGTCGTTTCCTTCTGCCGGGAAAAGCTCGCCGAGGGGCTGTCGCCGATCGAGGCCGCGATCGAGGCCGGGGCAACGCGCTTCCGTCCGGTGCTGATGACCGCACTTGCCATGATCATTGGAATGGGGCCGATGGCGATCTCGGTGGAGCAGAACGCGCCGCTCGGCCGCGCCGTGATCGGCGGCCT
>CAXTMA010000011.1:30755-33608 GCA_964245015.1 uncultured Beijerinckiaceae bacterium
GGCGACGCCAAGCTCGCCGACTGGACGAGGGCGCAGGCCGTGCCCTCCGTCGACCTCGTCTCGCCCAAGGCGCCCACCGAGGGCCAGCGGCTGGTGCTGCCGGCCAACGTCGAGGCCTTCTACACCGCCCCGATCCATTCGCAGGTCTCGGGCTACGTCAAGATGTGGTACCACGACATCGGCGCGCGAGTGCACAAGGGCGAGTTGCTCGCCAAGATCGACGCGCCCGAGCTCGACCAGCAGCTGGAGCGTGCCAGGGGCGAGCTCGACAAGGCGCAGGCCGACTACAACCTCGCCGTGCTCACCGCCGACCGCTGGAAGGCGTTGCGCGCCTCGCAAGCCGTGTCGCAGCAGACAGCCGACGAGAAGGCGGGCGACGCGCTGGCGCGCAAGGCGCAGGTCGCCGCCGCCCAGGCCAACCTCGACCGCGTCAAGGCGCTGGCCGGCTTCAAGGACATCGTCGCCCCCTTCGATGGCGTCATCACCTCGCGGCGCATCGACGTCGGCGCGCTGGTGTCGTCCACCAACGCCAGCGGCACCGGCCTGTTCGATGTCGCCGCCGTCGACAGGATGCGGGTCTACGTTCAGGTGCCGCAGATGCAGGCCGCCGGCATCAAGCGCGATCTTCCGGTGATGCTGGTCCTGCCGCAGTTTCCCGGCCGCACCTTCTCCGGCAAGGTCGATACCACGGCGGACGCGATTTCGGCGCAGTCGCGCGCCCTTCTCGTCGAGGCGCTGTTCGACAACCGCGACGGACTTCTGTCGCCCGGCGCCTATGCCGAGGCGCACTTCACCCTGCCGCTCGACCCGCACGTGCTGCTGATCCCTTCCGCGGCGATGATCTTCCGCGACCGCTCGCCGGAGGTCGCAACGGTGAAGGATGGGGTCGTGACGCTGAAATCGGTGACGATCCTCGTCGACACGGGGACGAGCATCGAAATCTCGGGGGGGCTGGAGGCCGACGATCGCTTCGTGGCGAGCCCGTCGGACGCGATCGAGACCGGCGATAAGGTTCAGGTCGAGCGCAACGACGGCAAGCCGGTCAAGGATACGGAGGCGCCGCGCCACGAGGCGGCCAAGTGAGATTGAGCACGTGAGATCGAGCACACGTGAGATCGAGCAAGTGAGTCGGGGCAAGTGAGTTGGGACAAGTGAGTCCTGGGATGCCGAGGACGGGGCCGCTGATCACCGCGCTGTGCTGCCTCACAGCCGCGCTCGGCGGCTGCGACCTCGCGCCCCCGTACGCGCCGCCGGCGATCGCCCTGCCGGCCAGGTTCAAGGAGAGCGGCGACCGGCAGCTCGCCCGGCCGCGCGACGACGAGCCGCGCGGGCCGTGGTGGACCGCGTACCGCGACAGGACGCTCGACGCGCTGGAGCCGCAGGTCGACGACGCCAACCAGTCGCTCGCCGCCGCACTGGCGAACTACGAGGTGGCGCGCGCCGCCGTGCAGGCGACCGAATCCGGCCTGTTCCCCTCGCTCGATCAGGTGTCGCAGCTGACAACCAACCGGCAGTCGGAGCACCGCACCTACCGCGCCTTGCCCTCGACGCAGCCGAGCCACTACGGCGACGACCGCCTCGCGATCCAGTCGAGCTACGAGGTCGACCTGTGGGGCCGGGTGCGCGATACGATCAAGCAGGCGGCGGCGCAGGGCCAGGCCCAGGCGGCGCTCCTGGAAAACGTGCGGCTGTCGCTGCACGGGCTGGTCGCCCGCAACTACCTTCTGCTGCGCGGTCTCGACCGCGAGCTGGCGCTCCTGCGCGCCGCGACCAGGGCCTACGCCGACGCGCTCGCCCTGACGCAGAACCGGCTCGCCGGCAAGATCGCCTCGCCCGAGGACGTGGCGCGCGCCCAAGCGCAACTGGAAACAGCGAGGGCGATCACCGAGGACACGCTGGCGCAGCGCGCCATCCTGGAGCACGCCATCGCGACGCTGGTCGGGCAGCCCGCCTCGACCTTCTCGATCCCGCAGGCCGCGATCACCATCGCCGAGCCGCGCGGGCCGGCGACGGTGCCTCTCGACCTGCTGGAACGACGCCCCGACATCGCCGCCGCCGAGCGGCAGGTGGCGGTGGCGAACGAGGGCATCGGCATCGCCAAGGCGGCCTTCTACCCCCGCGTCTTCATCAACCTCTATGGCGGCACGCAGGACCGCGGCGTCCGCCTGCTCGATCCGAAGAACATCCTCTACACCATCGGTCCCTCGATCGACCTGCCGCTGTTCGACGGCGGCCGGCGCACGGCCGAGCTTGACGCGGCGATGGCCCGGCGCGAGCAGGCCTACGCGCAGTACAAGCAGACCATCCTCGTCGCCGTGCAGGAGGTCGAGGACGCGCTTTCGGCGCAACGCCACCTCGGCGCCGAAGCCAAGCAGCTGGAGGCGGCGATCAAGGCCGACCAAACCGTGCTTGATGTGTCGCTGACCCTTTATCGCGACGGCGCGACGACCTACCTCGATGTCGTGGTCGCGCAAACCGCTCTGCTGGCGCAGCAGCGTGCTTCGATCGGACTCCTGACGCGACAGCTCGGTGCGTCCATCAACCTTTTCGTCGCGCTCGGCGGCGGTTGGGCATCGCCGCCAACCCGCATCGCCCGGGAGTGAGGGCGAATGTGACCCGCCCCCGAACAACGGGTCCGTGAGGCGCAGCGGGGTCACAGGCGTCGCGCAAGCCGGTCCGCCGTCCGGTGGTCGCCGCGATCATCAGGCCGGACGTCAATCGAGTCCAGACCGACAGGCGCTCTTCGCGGCGCCAGTCATTTATTTCAGAAGAATAGCGAAGAGAATAGCGCGGAGCTCCACCGAACCATCTACGCTCGTCGGCAATGACTTCTTGATGGGCTCATCTGTCTTG
>CAXTMA010000012.1:0-18791 GCA_964245015.1 uncultured Beijerinckiaceae bacterium
GGGCGAGCAGCCCGTCCGGCCCCGCGGCGCAGGCCGTGTGATCGAAGCCGGCGGTGTCGCCGCCGGCGAAAACGAAGCGGACCGCAGGGTTGGCCATGGCGAGGCGGGCCAGCACGTCGGCCACCGCGCGCGCTTCCGCCCGGTCGCCTTTCAGGAACTTCAGGCGGGCCGGCGTGGCGGCGAAAAGGTCGCGCACCTCGACGCGGGTGCCGGGCGGCTGCGCGCCGGGGCGGACCGCCCCCTTGATGCCGGCGTCAACGCCCAGCGTCAGTCCCTGCCCGGCCTGTCCGGCGGCGCGGGCGCGGGTGGCGATGGAGAGCAGGGCCACCGAAGCGAGCGAAGGCAGCGCTTCGCCGCGGAAGCCCAGCGTGTTGATCGCGCCGAGATCGCCGGTCGGCAGCTTGGAGGTGGCGTGGCGCTCCACCGCAAGGTCGAGATCGGCGGCATCCATGCCGCAGCCGTCGTCGACGACCCGGATCAAGCGGCGACCGCCGCCCTCGATCACCACCTCGATGCGGGTGGCGCCGGCATCCAGCGCGTTCTCGACCAGCTCCTTGACGGCGGACGCCGGCCGCTCGACCACCTCGCCGGCGGCGATGCGGTCGATCAGGACGCGGTCGAGGCGCTGGACGGGCATGAGGCTCTCGTGATCTTGTTTCAACCTCGGCAGGAGAAATCGCTGGAGAACACGCGCCGCTTTGAACCAACGTCGGGCAGATATCAGGTCGCACCCAGATGCAGGAGGGTACAGGCATGGCACGTCATTCTATACCAGTTTTTGTTGCCGGACTGCTTGTCTCAAGCTCGCCAGTCGCCCACTCGGCGGCGGCATTTCGATGGTTTCTCGCGCCCGGTATGAATGGCACGATCATAGCCGGTGTCGAAAACAAGGAGGGCTCGTTTTTGCGGTTATCCTGCACCAGTGGGGAGCCGCCAGGACCATCGTTGGAAGTAGATGTCAAGAAGATACAATTAAAGGACAAAGACTCGGTTCAGATCGTCGTGGACGGAAATGCATATTTCTTCGCAATGAAAGAATTCGGAGGTTCATACCTTGCTGATCTCGATACGAGGACGGCACGTCTTCAGCTTACCCAGCTAGCTCATGCGCTCATGAAATCCCGCTCACAAAAATTCAGCATCGAATTTCCTCGACTGAACCAAAGTCAGAGTTTCTCCTTGCTCGATGCGAGAAAGTCCCTCAAGGAAACAGATACGACATCGATTGTAGACGACTGCTCTTGAAGCGATTGGCGATCTCGATTCAGCCCTTCAGGCTTTCCCCCCGCTCTTCACCAGCAGACACAACAATCACAGCCCGACCGGCTTGCCGGCAACCGTCAGCAGCAGCGAGCCGTCGCCGAGCAGGCGCTTGGCCGCGCGGGCGGCATCGGCGACGCCGACCCGTTCGATCAGCGCGTTGCGGGTGTCGAGCCGCTCGACCCCGTAGCCGTCGAGCTGCAGGCTGACGAGCTGGGCGGCGATCTTGCGGGACGTGTCGAAGCGCAGCGCGTAGGAGCCGATGAGGTACTTCTTGGCCTTGTCGAGTTCCTCCTCGCCGACGCCCTCCTCGGCGAGCTTGAGGATCTCGGCGCGGATCGTGTCCACCGCCTCGACCGCCCGCTCGTTCTTGGTCGAGGTGGCGCCGATGAACATGGCGCCGCGATCGAGCTCGCTGTTCTGCGAATACACGGAATAGCACAGGCCACGCTTTTCCCGCACTTCCTTGTACAGGCGCGAGGTGAAGGCGCCGGCGCCCAGGCAGTGGTTGACCACCACGGCGGCGGTATGGTCGGGATCGCCGCGCATCAGGCCCTGGCGGCCGAAGCGGATGGTGGACTGCGGCAGGTCGATGGTGCGGACGTGCTTGGTGCCGACGTTGCTCATCACCACGGTCGGCACCGGCACGAGGTCGGCGTGGGCCGGCAGGGCGGCGAAGACCCGGTCGAGTTCGCGCCCGAGCGTGTCGGCGTCGATCGCCCCGACCACCGCGACCCTGAGATTGTCGCGCGCCAGCATGCGCCCGCGCAGCAACACGAGGTCGTCGCGCCCGACCGTCTCGATCAGGTCCAGGTCTCCCTTGACCGGCCGGCCGTAGGGATGGTCGGGGTAGGACTGGATGCGGAACAGCTTGGCCGTCGCCTGATCGGGATCGTTGGCTTCGAAGCGCAATGAGGCCGCGATCTGGCTGCGCACCCGCTCCACCGCTTCGGGATCGAGACGGGCCTGGCAGACGGCCAGGGCGGTCAGCTCGAAGGCGCGTCCGGCGTGGCGCGACAGCGTCTTCAGCCGGCCCTGTAGGGCATCGCGGTCGGCGGAAAAGGACAGCTCGATCGCGTGATCTTCCAACGCCTGCTGGAAGGCTTGGCTGTCGAGGTCGCCGCCGCCCTCGTCGAGCAACCCGGCGAGCAGCGTCGCCGTGCCCGGCTTGTTGATCGGGTCCTGCGCCGCCCCGCCCTTCCAGCCGAAGTGTACGGCGAGCAGGGGAACGGCGTAGTCCTCGACGAGCCAAGCCTCGATGCCGGCCGGCGAGCGCACCTGCTGCACCCGCGCCGCCCGAGACGCCGGCACGGCGAGCACGTCTGGATGTCCTGTCATAGTGCCCCAAGGGGTTCAGCGTCCGCCGGCTCCGTCGCGGCCGGCTCGGCGGAGAGCAGGTAGCCGGTGACGCCGCGCTTGCCGTCGAGAAAGCGCATCACGCCGGCGACGTCGGCAACCGTCACGGCCTCGATGCGCTCGGGCCATTCGGCGATGTCCTTGAGGGTCAGGCCGGTGGCGAGCGAGGCGCCGTACCAGTTCGCCAGCAGCATCTGGCTGTCGCGGGCGTAGATCGCCTCGGCGATGAGGCGCGTCTTGGCGCGGGCGAGGTCGGCCTCGTTGAAGCCGACGGCGGCGATCCCGGCGATCACGGCCTCGACGGCCGCGTCGAGCTTTTCCAGCGACACGCCCGGCGCGGGCACGGCGTAGATGTAAAGGCGGGTCTCGTCGAGCGACGTGCCGATGTAGTGCGCGCCGGCCGCCACCGCGACGCGGTCGCCCATCACCAGGCGCTTGTAAAGTAGGCAGGTCTGCCCGCCGCCGAGCAGAAACGCCAGCACCTCCAGCGCTTCCGCCTCGCCCGGCTTGCCCGTGCGATAGGAGGGGACGAGGTGCATGCGCTGGAAGCGCGGCTGCTCGACCTTTTCGTCGGCGAGCGACAGCTTGCGCTGGGTCGTGGGACGCGGTTCCTGCGGGCGCTTGCGTTGCGGCGGGGTGCCGAACGGAGGGATGGCGCCGTAGATCTCGCGGGCCAGGGCGATCGTCGGCTCGGGCTCGACGTCGCCGGCCACGACCAGGATGGCGTTTTCCGGCGTATAGAAGTGCTCGTAGTAGTTGAAGGCGTCGCTGCGGTCGAGCGACTCGATCTCGTGCTCCCAGCCGATCACCGGCTTGCCGTAGGGGTGCGAGGTGTAGACGGCGGCACCCATCGCCTCGTCCAGGATCTCGCCGGGGTCGGCATCGGTGCGCATGCGGCGCTCTTCCAGCACCACGTTGCGCTCGGGCGCGACGACCTCGTCGGTGAGCACGAGGTTCTTCATGCGGTCGGCCTCGTATTCCATGCACACGGCGAGGTGCTCGCGCCCGATGCGCTGGAAGTAGGCCGTGAAGTCGTTGGAGGTGAAGGCGTTCTCCTGACCGCCGAGGTCGGACACCAGTTCGGAGAACTTGCCGGCCGGGTTCTTGATCGTGCCCTTGAACATCAGGTGTTCGAGGAAATGGGCGATGCCGGACTTGCCCAGCGGATCGTCGGCCGAACCGTTGCGATACCACACCATGTGGGTGATCACCGGCGCGCGATGGTCGGGGATGACCACCACATCGAGTCCGTTGTCGAGCCGCGCCGTCACCACCGCCGTTTCGCTGCCGGCCGCGTGCGGATCGGCGGCTCCGGGCGTCAAGCCAGCGGACGTCGCCACCGCGGACGGGAACGGCCGAGGCATGGACCCGGGCGTGGACCAAGGCATGGACCAAGGCATGGACATGGATGGGCGACCTCCGGACCACCGCGCCGGGGGCGTTCGGACGCGGTCCGGCGTTTATAGCGCAATCAATCGTCGGCATGCATCCACAAAAGGACGCAAGCGCGGGCGGCCGAGTCCGCAGACCTGAGGCCGCAAACCTGCGCCCGCAACCCTATTGCGCGGCGGCGTCGCGCGCGGCGGTCTTCTTGCGGCGGGTACGGGCCGGCTTCGATCGGACGGGCGCGGCGGTCCCGGCCGAATCGTGGGTGATATCGGCCGCCACGGCGGCGGGGTCGCGCAGGCCGGAGGGCGGATCGGTCAGGTAGGACCGGGCGGAAAGGCCGGCGGCGGCGGCGCCGGGATCGGAGGGCGGCACCGGGCGACGCGAATCGGTGAGCGCGCGGCGGCGCGCGGCCATGTCGGGATCGTTGACGCTGAGGACTTCTGGATCGGCGCTGCCGGGGGGCGGCAGGGTATAGCTGGGCGGCACCACGATCGGAGGCCGCTCGGTATAGTCGATCGGGGGACGGGATTTGGCGAGGCCGACGGCGTTGCGGATGTCCTCGATCTGCTCGGACAGGCTGGTGGATTGCGCGGCCGCCGGGCAAGCCAGCGGACCTGCCGCCAGCAGGAACAACCCCGCCGCCGCGAGGGCGAAACAGCCGGCGCTGGAAAGATCACGCATGGAAGATCGGCCCTGGACGAACATCCATCATCCCTGCCGGGGATTGACGGCGATTTCGGGGCGGACGCGGAGACGTTCGCACCCGGGCCCGGCTCAGGCGTCGCCGGCCGGATGCAGCGCCGCGCGCGAAACCACGAGCGAGTCGCCCAGCAGCAGGGCCACCCCGGCGACGATGGCGACGTCGGCGAGGTTGAAGACATACCAGTGGAACGAGCCGACGTGGAAATAGTAGAAGTCCGCCACCCAACCGTAGCTGAAGCGATCGACGGCGTTGCCGAGCGCGCCGCCGAGGATCAGCCCCAGCCCGAGCGCCACGAGGCGGGTCGGGGTGCGCCACAGCCACACCGAGATGGCCACCGTCGCCGCGAGGGCGAAGGCGAACAGCGCCCAGCGCCCGGCCGGGGTGCGGGCGCTGAGCAGCGAATAGGAGATGCCGCGGTTGCGCGCCATCACCACGTCGAGGAACGGCCCGAGGCTGACCGGCTGGCGGGCGGAAATGTCGAAGACGTCCATCAGCCAGAGCTTGTTGCCCTGATCGAGGGCGAGCGTCAAAGCGGCGAGGCCGAAGCCGAGCCGGCGAGCGCTCACGCTGCTGTTCCGGCTGCGCCGCGCAACTCGCGCAGGGCGGCGGCATCGCGCGGGGTGACGTCGGGGAAGTCGGGATCGCTGCCGACGTCGGGGGTGATCTTCCAGGAGCGGGCGCATTTACGCCCCTGCGCCTGTGCCACCACCGCGGCGACGCCCTGCACCTCGGGCAGGCGGAAGGCGTCGTCCGGCGCCTCGCCCGATGCCAGCACGAGACCCGAGGTGATGCAGACGTCGGCGAACTCGATCTCCGCGAGCGCCGCGCGCAAGGCCGGGTCGGCGATGTAGACGATGGGTGCCGCTTCCAGCGACGAGCCGATGATCTTGTTGGTGCGGGCGATCTCGAGCGCGCCGGTGACCACGGAGCGGACGGCGCGCACGCGCGCCCAGCGCTCTGCCAGCGCGGGATCGTGCCACGTTCCGGGCACGTCGGCGAAGGCTTCGAGGTGCACCGACACGGCCTCGCCGTCGCGCGCCAGCCACGCTTCCTCGGCGGTGAACGCCAGGATGGGGGCGAGCCACAGCGTGACGCAGCGGAAGATCCGCTCGATCACCGCCAGGGCGGCGCGGCGCCGGGGGCTGGAGGGGGCGTCGCAATACAGGGCATCCTTGCGGATGTCGAAGTAGAAGGCGCTGAGGTCGCTGTTGAGAAAGAGCGACAGCCGCGCCACCACGCGCTTGAAGTCGAAGCGGTCGTAGGCGTCGCGCACCTCGGCATCGACCTCCGCGAGGCGATGGAGCATCAGCCGCTCCAGTTCGGCCATCTCCGCCAGGACGAAGCCGGTGTCCTGCGGATGGTGATGCGAAAGGGCCCCCAGCATCCAGCGCAGCGTGTTGCGCAGCTTCTTGTAGGTTTCAACGAAGGTCTTCAGGATGGCCGGGCCGATGTTGAGGTCGTCGGCGTAGTCGGAGGCGGCGACCCACAGGCGCAGGATGTCGGCGCCGGAGTCCTTGATGACGATCTGCGGCGAGACCACATTGCCGGCCGCCTTGGACATCTTGCGCCCGTGCTCGTCCAGCACGAAGCCGTGGGTGAGCACGGCGTCGAAGGGGGCGCGGCCGCGGGTGCCGCAGGATTCGAGCAGCGAGGAATGGAACCAGCCGCGATGCTGGTCGGAGCCTTCGAGGTACATCACCTGGTCGCGCCCGCCGTCGCGGCGGCGATGGATGCCGGCGAGGGCGGGAAAGGCCGCGGGATCGCCGAGGGTGAAGGCGTGGGTCGAGCCGGAGTCGAACCACACGTCGAGCACGTCGTCGATCTTGCGCCAGTCCTCCCCTGCCCGATCGCCGAGAAAACGCTCGCGCGCGCCGGCCGCATACCAGGCGTCGGCGCCCTCGATGGCGAAGGCGGCGAGGATGCGGGCGTTCACCTGGTCGTCGACGAGCGGCCGGTGCTCGGCATCGACGAAGATGGCGATGGGCACGCCCCAGGCGCGCTGGCGCGACACGACCCAGTCCGGCCGGTTGGCGACCATTCCGGTGATGCGGGTCTCGCCGGCCGTCGGCACCCATCGCGTGCGGGCGATCTCGTCGAGCGCGAGGCCGCGCAGGGTGGGATGGTTGGACGCCTGCGAACCGTGCGCTTCCCCTGCCGCATCTGCCCGGTCAAGCGCGAAGGGCTGGTCGAGGGCAATGAACCATTGCGGCGTGTTGCGGAAGATCAGCGGCTTCTTCGAGCGCCAGGAGTGCGGGTACTGGTGCTTGAGGCGACCGCGCGCGACGAGGGTGCCGGCGGCGATCAGGGCCTTGATGACCGCCTCGTTGGCGTCGCCCTTGTTGCCCTTGCCGTCGTAGACGCAGCGGCCTTCGAAGCCCGGCGCGTCGGCGGTGAGGAAGCCGCCGGCGTCCACGGTGTAGGGGATGCGCGTGTCGAGGCCGCGCTGGCGCAGCAGTTTGTTGGCGGCCATCCACACGTCGAAGTCGTCGCGGCCGTGGGAGGGCGCGGTGTGGACGAAGCCGGTGCCGGTGTCGTCGGTGACGTGGTCGCCGTCGAGCAGGGGCACGTCGAAGCCGTAGCCGAGCGCGGCGAGGGGATGGGCGCAGCTGATCTCGGCAAGCTCGGCGGCCGCCACGTCCCGCAGCTTGTCGAAGCGCTCGACCTTGGCGGCCTTGAACACGCCCTCAGCCAAGGCGTCGGCGACGACAAAGGTCGCCCCGACCTTCGCCCAGTTGTCGTCCGCTGCCGCGACGACCCGGTACAGGCCATAGGCAATCCTGCGGGAATAGCTGATCGCGCGGTTGGCCGGCAGCGTCCAGGGCGTGGTCGTCCAGATCACGACCGACGCCTCCGCGAGGTCGCGGTGCGCCGCCGCGACGTCGTACTGCACCATCTCCGACGTGTCGGAAATGCGGGCCTGCGCGGATGCTCGCGAGCGGAGAACGGGAAAACCTACGTACACCGTATCCGAAACATGGTCCTCGTACTCGACCTCGGCTTCCGCCAGCGCGGTCTTCTCGACGATGCTCCACATCACCGGCTTGGATCCGCGATACAGCAGGCCGCTGGCGGCGAACCTCATGATCTCGCGCGCGATCGCCGCCTCGGCGGGAAAGCTCATCGTCTCGTAGGGGTGGTCCCATTCGCCGGCGACGCCGAGGCGCTTGAACTCTGCGCGCTGGCTGTCGACCCAGCGGCGGGCGAAGTCGCGGCACTGCCGGCGGAACTCGACGATCGGCACGGCATCCTTGTCCCGGCCCTTGGCGCGGTATTCTTCCTCGATCTTCCATTCGATCGGCAGGCCGTGGCAGTCCCAGCCCGGCACATAGGCGCAGGCATGCCCGCTCATGCGCCGCGAGCGGGTGACGAGGTCCTTGAGGATCTTGTTGAGGGCGTGGCCGATGTGGATGTTGCCGTTGGCGTAGGGCGGCCCGTCGTGCAGCACGAACTTCGGCCGCCCCTGCCCGGCCGCGCGCATCTTTCCTTCAAGGTCGATGGCTGCCCAGCGAGCCAGCAGTTCCGGCTCCTTCGCCGGCAGGCCGGCGCGCATGGGGAAGTCGGTTCGAGGCAGGAACAGCGTCTTGGAATAGTCCGTGCCGGCCGGCACGGTCTCGGGTTTGTTCATGAACACGGCCTTCGCGGGACGGCGCTGTTCTAGATCGCGGATGCGAATGCCGCAAATGCCGGCCGCTCAGGCGCCGGGCGTGCCGCCGGCGGCGATGCGGGCAGCCGCGTCGCCGGCGAAGTCGTCGGCGCCGGTGTGGATGAGGCGGCTGCGCAGGTCGAGCCAGATCTCGCCGCCCAGCGCCCGCCACCGCCGGCAGAAGCTGTAGTCCTCGCTGAGATAGGCGCCGGTTGCGGGATCGATCAGGGGGTCGAACACGGCGCACAGGTTGTCGCTCGCCGGCAGGCGGCCGGCTCGCGCGTGCACCGCGCGGAAGCGCAGCTCGGGATGGGCGGCGAGGAGGCGCTCGAACACGCGGCGCTTGATGAGCTGGAAGCCGGTGCCGGCGTAGACGGCGGTGGCGAAGTCGTCCACAGCCTGCCGCTCGGCCTCGTCGCACAGGGTGCCGACGTAGCTGAGGCCGGCGCTGCGCAGCCCTTCCCCGGCGACGGCGCGGCGCGGCAGCGAATCCCAGTCCACCGACTTCAGGGGGTAGAAGGCGGCGGCGAAGTCACGGTCGAAGCGCAGCAGGCGCAGCACCTGCTCGGGCTCGAAGGAGATGTCGGCGTCGACGAAGAGCAGGTGGGTGGCCTGCGGGTGGTCAAGGAAGCGGGCGGCGAGCACGGCGCGCGAGCGGGTGACGAGGGCATCGCCGGCGAGAAGGGCGAGTTCGAGCCGGAACGGGGCGGCGCGCAGGAGCTTGCACACCGAAAGCATGTAGCCGTGGTGGACGAGGCCGCCGAAGCAGGGCGTGGCCAACATCACCAGGGGAGATGCCGCCATCAGAACCGCCGCGCCGCCCGCCACAACGTCCATTGCCGGCGCCAGGGGGCGAGAACGAGCGGCGTTTCGAACGGGTCCAACCCCGGCGTTTCCATCAGCTTGAGGGTCGGCTCGCAGAGGTAGGCCGGCAGGCAGGCGGCGGCGCCGGGCTGCTTCGCCCTGCCGCCCAGCTCCTCGCCCATCTCGCGCAGGTGCACGCGGACGCGGGCGCGCAGGGTTTGCAGCACCAGGCCGAGGCCGGGCGAGTTGCGATGGGCTAGCACCGCCTCGGGCGGCAGCTTGAGGCGATCGAGCAGGTCGAGGGGCAGGAAGAGCTGGCCGCGCATGACCTGGAACGGCAGGCCGCGCAGGATCTGCACCAAGCCTTCGGCGCGCCCGGCGGGCTGCGTGCCGCGAGGCGTCAGGTGGCCCGGCGCCAGCACCCTGCCGATCGCCCCCAGCAGGGCGCCGGCGGTGTCGCGGAGATAGTTCTCCAGCGCCGCCTCGCTCGGCATCGGATCCTCGTAAAGGTCGAAGGACCGCGCCTCGATGAGCGCCATCAGCCAGTCGGTGCCCAGATTGAAGCGGCTCACCGTGTCAAGCAGGGCCATCGCCACGGGATTGCCGGCCGGCGCCTCGTTCTCGATCGCCTCGCGCCACCACTGGTAGCGGATCTCGCCCAGCGCCGGCTGCGACACCGCCTCGCGCACGCGGGCAACCTCCAGCGAAAAAGCGAGCAGCGCGTGGGCGTGGGGCCGCGCGGCGGCCGGCCAGTACAGGCTGGCGAGCCAGCGGTCGGGATCGCCGGTCCGCACCGCGTCGAAGCAATGGGCGTATGCGGCGGCGAGCTGCTGATCGCGGGGAGGGTCAGAACCGTCCAAAACGGCAGCTCATCGATCCGCCATCCGCCGAACGAATGATCCTTGCGCAGCGCGGACGGCTTCCGTACCGGCGCGCACGCGGATCCCGCCGCCGGCGATGACGATCGCAACATCCCTCACACGGATAAGGTCCAAGCGCGGCAGCCTCGCATTCGCAAACCGACAGAACATCATGAACGTGCTGGGCACCGGCCGGTCCGTCGAGCCCGCATCACGGCGCCACCGCTACGGAACCGCGATGAGGGCGGCGGCGACGCGGCGCTTTTCGCCGAGCAGGATCGAGTAGGTGCGGGCGGCGGCGGCGGTGGCCATCGGCTCGGCGCGCAGCCCGGCCCGGCGCAGTTCTGCGCGCAGGTCGAACAACGGCAGCATGTCGACGCCCGTGCCGATGATGAGGTGCTCGATCGCGCCGGTCGTCGGGCCGGCGCGCGCCTCGCCCAGGATGCGGGCGAAGCTGGCCAGCGTCAGCGCCTCGGGGCTCGCTATCTCCCAGGCGTAGATGCCCGAGGGCAGCGCGAGGATGGATCCGCGGTGCGACATGCCGGCGAAGCGGAAGCCGCCGGCGCCGTATCCCTCGATCGGATGGGCGCCGGGCAGGAAGCCGGCGTCGGGCGGCGCGCCGGCCAAGTCAGGCCGTGACCTTGGCCGGCTTGCCGCGCGCTGCGGCGGGGGCCTTCTCGGCCGGGCTCGGATCGGTGGCCACCGCCGGCTCGCCCATCGCTTCGGGGCGCAGGCCGAGGTAGATCAGCATGGGCGAGCAGATGAAGATCGAGGAATAGGTCGCCACGAAGATGCCGAACATCATGGCAAGCGAAAAGGAGCGGATCACCTCGCCGCCGAACACAACCAGCGAGAGCAAGGCCAGGAACACGGTGGTGGCGGTCATGATGGTGCGCGGCAGCACGGCGTTGACGGATAGGTCGATCAGCTCGTTGGTGGAGATCTTGCGGAACTTGCGCATCATCTCGCGGATGCGGTCGAGCACTACGACGGTCTCGTTGAGGCTGTAGCCGACGATGGTGAGGATGGCGGCGATCGAGGTGGTGTTAAATTCGAGTTGAGTAATAGAGAAGAAGCCCACCGTCAGCAGCAGGTCGTGCATGGTGGCGATGATCGCCCCCACCGCGAACTGCCATTCGAAGCGGAACCAAAGGTAGCACAGCACGGCGACGATGGAGATGACCACGCCCAGCGTGCCCGACTGCACCAGCTCGCCCGAGACGGTGGGGCCGACGACCGACGTTTGCCGCACGGAATAACCGTCGCCGACAGCCTTGACGACGCGGTTGACCGCGCCCTCCTGCGCGGCATCACCGCCGGGCTGCAGGCCGAAGCGGATGGCCACGTCCGCCGGCGAACCCAGCCCCTGCACGCCGACCGGGCCGACGTTCATCGCCTCCGTGGCCTTGCGCAGCGTCGCCAGGTCGGCGTGACCGGAGTTGGCGCGCACTTCGATCAGCGTGCCGCCGGCGAAATCGATGCCGAAGTTCATGCCAACGGTGAGGAACAGCACCACCGAGACGATGGAAAGCAGCGCCGAGAAGGGGTAGCTCACGCGCCGGAAGCGCATGAAGCCGAACTTCGTGTTTTCCGGCGCGAGGCGGAGCAGCTTCATGTCAGCGGGTCCCTGCAAGCGGGATGAGCGGCAGCCATCTCATATCGGCAGCCTCGTGGGGCGCTGGTAGCGATACCAAAGCGCGATCATCATGCGCGTCATCGTCACGGCGGTGATGATGGAGGTGAGGATGCCGAGCCCCATCGAGACGGCGAAGCCGCGCACCGGGCCGGCGCCGAGGAAGTACAGGATCGCGGCGGCGACGAACATGGTGACGTTGGAGTCGACGATGGTTGAGAAGGCGCGCTTGAAGCCGGCGTCGAGCGACTGGATCACCGATCGCCCGGCGTGGTTCTCCTCGCGGATGCGCTCGTAGATCAGCACGTTGGAGTCGACCGCCATGCCGATGGTGAGCACGATGCCGGCGATTCCCGGCAGGGTCAGCGTTGCGCCGAGCAGCACCAGACCGGCGAAGATGAAGGAGATGTGCACGGCGAGCGCGAGGTTGGCGAAGATGCCGAAGGTCCCGTAGGTCACCAGCATGTAGGCGAACACCAGCGCCGCGCCGACGTAGGCGGCGAGCTTGCCGGCGTTGATCGAGTCCTGACCGAGGCCGGGCCCGACCGTCTGCTGCTGGATGATGACGAGCTTGGCCGGCAGCGCGCCGGCGCGCAGCAGGATGGCGAGGTCGTTGGCCTGCTCGACCGAGAAGTTGCCGGAAATCTGCCCGGAGCCGCCGGTGATCGGCTCGTTGATGCGCGGGGCGGAGATGACCTTGTCGTCGAGCACGATGGCGAAGGGTTTGCCGACGTTCTCGGTGGTCGCCTGCGCGAAACGCTGGCCGCCGCGGATGTTGAAGCGGAAGTTCACCACCGGCTGTCCGTTGCGCTGATCGAAGCCGGGCGAAGCGTCGGTGAGGTCGTCGCCCTGGACGAGCACGCGCTTCTCCACCGCCAGCTTGCCCTTCTCGTCGGTTTGGTCGAGCATGTCGAAATCGGCGGGGTTGGCGCCGGGCTCGGCCACCATGCGGAATTCGAGCTTGGCCGTCTGACCCAGCAGGTTGATGAGCCGCTGCGGGTCGGCGAGGCCGGGCACCTCCACCGATATGCGGTCGTTGCCTTCGCGTTGGATGGAGGGCTCGGTCGTGCCGAGCTCATCGACGCGGCGGCGGATCACCTCGATCGACTGGTCCACCGCCTTGCGGATCCTCTGCGTGACACCGGCATCGGTGACCGTCACCTGGATCGTGCCGGAGCCGTTGTCGTTGACGACGAAGGCCGGCGCCTCGCTCTGCCCCAGGGCGGAGGTTTGCGCGCCGGTGAGGTTCTGAAGTTTGGGCAGCACCTTGGGCCGCTCGGCCGGATCGGACAGGCGGAACTGCACGCCGCGAGGCTGCACGCCGACGCCACCCGCCACCGCCACCTTCTCCTCGCGCAGGATGCGTCGGACATCGTCGCGCAGGTTGGCGACCATGGTCTTCACCACGTCGGTGCCGTCGACCTGGAGCAGGACGTGCGAGCCGCCCTGGAGGTCGAGGCCCAGCGTCAGCGTGCGCGGCTGCGCCCACGCCGGCAGCGCCGCGTCGAGCGAGGCGCGCGCCGGGGCCGGCAGCAGGCTCGGCACGACGACGAGGATCGCGGCGAGGATCATCGCGAGGATGGAGGCGATCTTCCAGCGGGCGAAACGCAGCATGGTCGGTCCTCTTGCGGGCGACCGGCCCGCGCGTTTGGCGGTCGCCGGACCGCCGAAATCCCCACCGCAACGGCTGGCCGGATCAACTCGCCGTCTTCACCGGCTCGCTCTTGGCGCGCACTTCCGTCACCATCGGGCGCGCCACCCGCACCCTGACGTTGGGCGCGATCTCGACCTCGACCTCGCCGTCGTCGACCGCCTTGGTCACCTTGCCGATCAGCCCGCCGGCGGTGATGACCGTGTCGCCCCGGCGGATGTTCTTGACGAGGTCGGCCTGGTCCTTGGCCCGCTTCTGCTGCGGTCGCAGCACGAAGAAGTACATGATGAGGATGATCGGACCAAACAGGGTGAGGTACTGGACGATCGTTTCGTAGCCGCCCGCCGCGCCTGCGGTCTGGGCGAAGGCGGGCGTGATGAGAATGGCCGTGCTCCGGAGGCAGGTTGGCCGCTCGCGCGGGAAAGCCGGGTTATAACGAGGGTCGGAGCGAAAGCAACGGGGCCGTCGGGCATCGGCAACGCAGCCCTCGTCAAGCTCCGCGCGCTCCCGTAAGGAACCGGCATGACGAGTGCCGATCCCAACCCGACGGATCCGCGGCGGCCCGGCTCGGGCCGCGGCGCGCCGGGCCCGGCGGCCGCGACGTCGCAGGTGGTGGCCGCGCTGGCGCGCATCGCGGCCGCCCTGGAGGCGATGGCGCCGCAGCCGGTGCCGGCGACCGACTTCGCGGCGGCCGAGGCCTTCGTTTGGCAGGCGGAGCGGGGCCGGCTGCAGCCCGTCCACCGGGTCAACCGGGTGCCGCTGGCGCTGCTGCGCGGCGTCGACCGGGTCCGCGACATGCTCGTCGACAACACCGAGCGCTTCGCCCGCGGCTTCGGCGCCAACAACGTCCTGCTGTGGGGCGCGCGGGGCATGGGCAAATCCTCGCTGGTCAAGGCGGCGCATGCGGCCATCGCCGCGATGCCCGGCCTTGCCGCGCCGCTCAAGCTCGTCGAGATCCACCGCGAGGACATCGCCGACCTGCCGCGCCTGATGGCGCTGATCCGTCCGGCGCCCTGCCGGGTGCTGGTGTTCTGCGACGACCTGTCGTTCGACGGCGACGACGCCAGCTACAAGTCGCTCAAAGCCGCCCTCGACGGCGGGCTGGAAGGGCGGCCCGACAACGTGCTGTTCTACGCCACCTCGAACCGCCGCCACCTGATGCCGCGCGACATGATGGACAACGAGCGGGCCACCGCCATCAATCCCGGCGAAGCGGTCGAGGAGAAGGTGTCGCTGTCCGACCG
Organism: uncultured Beijerinckiaceae bacterium; assembly: GCA_964245015.1. Lineage (GTDB taxonomy): Bacteria > Pseudomonadota > Alphaproteobacteria > Rhizobiales > Beijerinckiaceae > RH-AL1. The sequence continues at coordinate 14,544 of CAXTMA010000012.1, forward strand.
CTTCGGCCTGTGGCTCGGCTTCCACAAGTGCTCGCAGGACGAGTACCTGGCGATGGTCGAGGGCTACGTCACCCATTTCAGGCTCGACGCCGACCTCGCGAGGGTGCGCGCCGAAGCGCTGGAGTGGGCGGCGACGCGGGCCAACCGATCCGGGCGAACGGCGTGGCAGTTCGCCCAGGATCTCGCCGGGCGGCTCGGCCGAAGCCTCGGCTGAGACCGGGATTCCAAGCAGGTGAAACGTTGGCGGGCCGACGCTTCACCTGCTAATCCTTTGCTATGCCGCAGGTTTCGCAAAACCGCGGGGCGCTTTTGCGAAACCTGCTTGGCACTACTCTGCCATGTGAACTGCCCTACGTTTCTGGTCGCCGAGGAGCGCTGGAGACGCAACATGGATCGGCCGGGATCGGACGCTTTGCTGGGGCAGTTGGATGCGTGGTTGCGCCGCTCCTGGCGGGGGCTGCACCACGCTGCCGTTTCGGATCGGTTCACAGTCGACCCGCTGCACCAAATGCCGGGACTAAACATGCCAGATCCGTGGTGCTGGTGCTCCACAACGGCGCCATCCACACCAGCAAGGCAAGCCGGGCGGCCCTGGCCGGGCGAGCACACTGGCTCACGGTGGAGTGGCTGCCAAAGTACGCGCCCGAGCGCAACTGCGCGACCTGAAATGTCATTACTTCGCGCATCGCGGCTTCAGCGGACCCGACCAGTTGGAGTGGCCGTCCATGAGACGGGCGACAAGCTGAATGCCGAGCGCAACCGGCATGCGTCGGGCACTCCGCCAAAGGCTGCTTAGCACTACCTGGGCACCTTCAAGTGACCTGACGCATTGTTTCCCAATCAGGAGGGAGGCGGCGATGGCAGATCATGTGGAGCAGGCACGCGACCTCGACGTCTGGCTGGCGCCGCTTTTGGCGGCGATGGGCCGCAAAACGCGGCGGCACTGGGCACCCCTCTACCTGCGCGGCCTGCTCGGGCCGGGTGATCGCAAGAGCCTGCGACCGATGGCGGCGCGCCTGGGCCTCGCCGGACACGACCAGCTGCAGCACTTCATCGCCAGCTTGGCCTGAGACGACGCCCCGCTGCGGGCGGAGTTGGCCCGCGAGGCAAATCGGCTGGTGGGCGGCCCGGACGCCTGCCTGGTGGTCGACGGCACGGCGCTGCCGAAGAAGGGCACGCGCTCGGTCGGGCCGAGCGAGGCGCGATTATCCGCAAGTACAGCAGCAGTTTCTGCTCGCGTGAAAGGCGTCGACCTGAAGGTCGACGCCCGTTGCGAGGACTCAGCTGAGCGAGATCGATCAGATCTTCTTGGTGGGGCTTGCCGGTATGCTGGCTGACTTTTCCACTCCCTCGACGGTGCGGCTCGCGGCATGGCCGGTGCGGCCGTCGTCGACCTCGACTTCGGTGCGACGCACGGAGTCGTGGACTTCCTGCGTGCGATCCTGCGCGACCTTGCCCAGCCCGATCTCCTCGTAGACGCGGGCTTCCTTCGAGACGACCGCCTCCTCGTCGTGCTCTTCCGCCGAGAGGGTGCGCTCCTGGAACAGGTTCTCGCCAGCACCGAGCGCCCGGTCGACCGGACGGCGGGATATGTCGACCCGCTCGGAGTGCAGGCTGACCGACTCGTTCACCGGCTTCTCGACGACATAGGAGCGCAGCCGCACCCGGCCGTGATTGACGTCGCGCTTGCCCACGCGCAGCCGCTCTTCGGCGAGCTGGATCGTCTCCTCGTCCGCCGCGCCGACGGCCAGACCCGCACGCTCGGTCACGCCAGGGCCGGTGGTGCCGGCCGTCGTCGATCCCGTGCCGCCCAGCAGGCCCGTTTTCGTCGCCGCAGCCGAGGTGGCGGCGCCGCCCGCCGTCGCCGATGTTCCGTAACCCGCGGCATAGCTTTCGTTGTGTCCCGTCCAGCCTTCCTTGCGCCACTCGGCCTCGCGCTCGTTCATGTCGACCGCGCCCTCGTGGTCGAGGATGTGGAGCACACGGTCATAGTGCGCCTCGCTGGTGTGGACCGTCAGCAGGTAGCCGCCGCGCTGCAGACCTTCGGCATAGGCGTGCTTGTCTTCTTCCGGCGCAAAGACGTTCTTCAACGAACCCCAGAAGCCTTCGTTTGTTGTGCCAACGGTGCTCCGCTGTCCGGTGTAGCCGGTCGAGCCCTGGCCTTCGGTGATGGAAACGGTGTCCTCGCCGAGGCCGAGGGCGAGCACCTCGACCTTGGCTTTCTCCGCCGCCGCCTTCGTGTCGAAAAAGGCGGTGACGACGTGGTCATGCTGCGTGTCGGATGTCATGCTCATGCGTTGGGCTCCCTGAATGTCGGATCGGAAATATCCGACGTTTGTCCGGCGTCGTGGCGTTCCACGACCGCCCGCTGCCGGCGGAGCGGGACGGTTGTCTCGACCTCGTCGCTGCGGGAAATCCGGCGAATGCGGACCTCTTCCTTCAGCACGAGACGTTTCTCGACCACGATGACCTCCTCGAGGACGGGGATGATCGTGGTGTCGCCTTCGGTGCGGACCGCCGGCGCGACGGTGACCTCGCGGTCGATCGGCACGCGGGTGATATCGATCGTCTCGCCCCGCAGCGTTGACCTGACGATTTCCTCGACGGTGTCTGTGACGGTGCGTACATCGACCCGGCCGGTGATCACCCCGCGCGTGCTGATCCGCGCCTCTTCGGCGGCGAGTTGCAGCGTGTCGCGACCCTGTTCCTCGCCGCGAGCGCTCGACCCTTCGGCATGGGAAACCGCGCCAGTCGCAGGGGACGGTGCCACGCCGGCCATCAGGTCTGAACGGCGCGCTGCGTGCCGATCACCCGGCATTCGATCGCCACGATGCCGCCAAGTGCGAGGGCGATGGCACCCAGCAGAGAGGCTCGCTGGTGCACGTGCTTCGGGCCGCCGAGCGCCGTTGCCGATACGGGAAGACCCGTGCGGTCACTGCAATACTGTGCCATCGCAATAAAATCCTGGCCGCCCGAGGATCCCTGGGCCGCCATGAGATGGTTAACACAACGGCCCGATCTATGACGCGAAAGTACTAGCGTCCTGACGCTGAAGACCTATCGGCGCTCGTGGACATGGTTCACGATGCCGCAATGGCGTGCCCAGGCCACCGCCTGGGCGCGCTTGTTGACGCCGGTCTTGCGATAGATCGCCCGGACATGGTTCTTTACTGTGTGAAAAGACAGCTGCAGCGTTCCCGCGATCGCCTTGTCGGTGGCGCCGCGCGCGATCAGCGCCAGCACCTGCCGCTCGCGTTGCGACAGATCGGCAGCGTCGAGGAGGTCGTCCCTCCCTTCCTCGATGTCGGCGAAGCTGTTGATCTTGGCGACGATCTTCTGGCCCAGCCAGGAGGCGTCCTGCATCACCGCCTCCACCGCGGCGACGAGTTGCGTGTCCGAGCGGCGATGCGCCGTGACGTTCTGGATCACGGTAAGAACGCAGCGCTCGTCGAGGATGGTCACCCCCTCCGACGACAGCAGGCAGTCGAGCGTCCTGCCATCCCTGGTGCGCAATCTCGCCTCATGGGAGCGGATGCTCCCGGTCTGGTCGAGCTGGCTTTCGACGATGCGGCGTGTGTCTTCGTCCGCCCAGATCGCCAGTTCGGCCTTGTTGCGGCCAACGGAGCCCGAGCGCTCGTGCCCGAACTCGCCCGCGAAGGCGTCGTTGGCGTCAAGGATGCGGTGCTCCTTGAGGGAAGAGATCAGCATCGGCACCGGCGACAGACGGAAGGCGATGGCGAAGCGCTCCTCGCTCTGCCGCATCGCCGTCTCGGCCCTGTGCCGAGGCTCCAGATCCATGAAGGTGAACAGCAGGCAGGCATTGTGCCCGATCTCGATCGGCTGACCGGCGACGATCACCAGCTTACCGCCACCGCCCGGCAGGCGCAGCCGCGCCTCGGTCTGCGGGATCATCCGCCCCTCGCTCATGAGGCCGATCGCGTGCTCGCGGGTCTTCGCGCCTGCGAGCACATCGAGATCGTAGATCGACCGACCGATCACCATCTCGCGGGTGTAGCCGGTCATTTCGAGGAAACCGTCGTTGACCTTGATGTAGCGATGGTCAAGAAGCCGGCAGATCAGCGCCGGGGCGGGATTGGCGGCAAAAGCGCGCTCGAAGCGCGCCTCGGCGTCGAACTCCTCCGTGACGTCGCTGAGGATCAGGACGCAGAAAGCCGGAGAGTCCTGCGCGGCCGCGCTCACGAAGGCCCGCCCGCCCAGTGTGCCAGGGCGGCGATAGGTGGGCGGCGG
>CAXTMA010000012.1:18801-32642 GCA_964245015.1 uncultured Beijerinckiaceae bacterium
GATCACGATGCCGCGCACGACATGTGTCCAGTGCCGGATATCGTTGCGCTTCGACACCTCCAGCACCACGTCTCGGATCGTCTCGCCGGCGAGAAGGCGCCGGCCGGGGTACTCCTCCGGGGCCAAGGTGTGCCCGTTGCGGTAACGCAGCGTGAAACGGGCCTGATAGGCGGCGAGATCGGTGCCGAGGTCATCAAGATGTTCGGTACCATGCATCGCCAGCGCCGTTGCATTGGCGTAGGACAGCGCTCCGTCGGCTTCGACCACGATGATGCCGTCGTCCAGCTCGGCAATGATGCGGAGTAGCTGTGCGCGATCGGCGCGGCCGGTCAGTGACCCTGACGTCATCCGCAATCGCCTATCCTGCCCGGCAACGTCGCAAACTGCCCGCAGCTCGCATATGGTATCATATCAGCTAGGCTTGCGATCAGCCAACTCAGGTGGCTCAACAAATGTCTATCCCATGATCGCCCGGTCTCCGTCGGATCGCGCGTGCCGGCTTGCCGTGATTACGGCCACCCATCCGCAGCGCACCATATGGCGAATTACCCCTTCGCTCCTTGAAGCCGGCGCTGGTTTGCCGTCCTACAACCCGGACATCAGCCCGATCGAGATGGCCTTTGCCAAATGGAAGGCGCGGCTGCGGGCGGCCGGCGCCCGCAGCTTTGACGCCATGCGGCGCGCCATCGGCAGCATCTGCGGCCTATTCAGCCCGCACGATGTCTGTCGCCAAGGCGTCCCGCGAGGGGTTAGGCGTTCTCGGCCAAGCATTCGAGCCACATGATGCGGGTGAGAAGGTGAGGGCCGGGCAACGCCACCTTGATCGGCTTGTCGGTCAGCGTCCGCAGAAAGCGTACCTCGTGCGCGACCAGCGGTTTGGAGCGCCGGGCCCGTAGACCACGGGATGGCGCACGTCGGACGCGGGAACGTCGAGCGCGCGCAGTTCCGCCTCGAAATGCCCGGGGTCGTCGACCAGCGGCAGGACGTCGATCAGCGGGATCAGTTCGCAATTGTCGAGGCGCGCGCCGACGAGGCTCGCATAGCTGTCGCGGCGCTGTTCTCCGTCGGCGATCACATCGACGCCGGTCGCGAGTTGCGCCGCCACCGCGAGACGCACCGCATCGTCGGCGGTCGCCTGGAACTCGGCATCGTCCAGGCGGCCTTCCAGGTGCTCGTGCAACGCCGCCGTCATCCAGCGCGGGCGGGGCCAGCTGCCGATGCCGGTCACGGCCAGCGCCGGGGACCGGCGGCGCCGACACCGGCGCAGGCGACGTGTCCGGAATGACCTCGGGAACGGTGCGCTCGCGCAACGACAGCTCGCGCCGGCGCAGCGAAGCCGGCGCCGCGGCCTTGTGCTCCGACACCTCGTCCTTGCAGACGAGGAAACGGCGCTGCCGCTCCTTCTTCGTGAAGGAGACGAGCTCGTTGCCGGTCAGGCGGCACCAGGCCGGTAGATCTTCGTCAAGCCCGCCATGATCGCCTCCTGCTCCGGCGCATCGCTGTAAACCGTTCAGCTTGAGTCAGGCCTTCTCGGATGGGATTCCAGGAACGCGCCTTCATCTTCCCGACAGCCAGGCCCGGCTGCTCGATGGCACGGTAGCTGCCGTGGTCGGCCGCGACGAAACCGATGTAGCGGTTCGGCAGCAAGGTCTTTGCCTGTTCCCGCGTGACCGCGAGCATGGTTGCGCGCACCCTGGCGCTGAAGGTAGCCGGCGCATCCGGCCTCACCATGATGACGTCGTTGGGCAGCGGGTCCGAACTGCCAGAAGGTGCTGGGATCGATGTGCCAGACCGATCTGGCGAGATAGGTCGGGATCAGCGCTCGCCTTCCGCCGCGAGCAAAGCATTGCATGTGAAGATGCCAGCTACTTCCACACGGAACGGCTTTGGCAGGCCTTGCAAGCGGAGTTGGACCGTCGGCGCCGCGGTGCGCCCGACACGCGCGATGATGCGGATCGGCATGGTACGGTGGGCGCCGTGGCTCGGAACGATGCCGGCAACTTGGCCGCAGCAACGTCGACGGGTGGACCCACGGCGAAACTGCCGGGCAGGATAGGCGACACGTCCGTGATCGGCGCCGGGACCTGCGCCGAGAACAAGTGCTGCGCCGTTTCCGCCACCGGCACGGGCGAGGTTTTCATCGGCTATGCCGCCGCCCACGAAGTCGCTGCAGGGATGAGGTTGGGCGGCCAGACACTTCGGCAGGCTACCGAAGATGTCGTTGCCGGTTTGGCACGACGTGGCGGCGATGGTGGATTGAATGCGGTGGCCGCGGACGGCTCCGTCGCGCTGTCGTTCAACTGCGCCGGCATGTATCGCGGGATCATCGGACCTGATGGGGTCGCCCGCACCGCGATCTACGATGGTGAGCCCAGCGCCCTGTAGCGGCGTGCCGTCCCTTGCGGCAGGTTCGTGAGAGTTCACCCTAGCTTTGCGGGTGCGCTTCAACGCGGCTCCCTGCCCCCCGTTCGTCAATTGCTTGGGCAGGCGGTCGGACGCTCGCCCAAGGTATAGGTCGGAGCCGGACTCCTGCGCCGCTCTACATGCCGGGCCGTCCGCACATGTGAGCTTTCATCTGGCCGCTCAGCGCGGCGTGCCGGACGACCGACAAGTGTGCCGCTCGTCGATCCATGGAGCACCTGCCTTCGATCGACGAGTCGGTTCGCTCAGGCCTTGCGGAACTGGTCAGGGCCGGCGCCTCGCAGATTGCGAACACGCGCCACCACTGGCTTCTTGTCCCCCGCGAGTTCCTTTGCCCGCGCAATCGCTTCCGTTTGCGTCGGTTTGACTGCGCTGGCGCGCTTTGCACCCTCACGCTTGACCGAGAACCCGCCGCCGTTGTGCGGCTCGACGTAGATGTTGCCCGACTTCTTCATGACGTTACTCCCGCATGGGAGCACTAGAGTATATAGCATCGGCGCTGATCTTCAAGATCGCGAAGGGCATCCTGGACCACCTTGGTCCGCCGCCGGGCGATCTGACGCTGGAACATCGCTTCGAGCGTGAGGTCGGCCCGCGACCGCTACTTCATCTATGCTCCGCCTTCGCCTCCGAGGCGCCCGGCATCTTCGACGTGGTGTGCGAAGGCGTCGCGCTGGCTGTGCGTGTCGCCGCTTGGCTGCACGTCTCGAAGATGATGCGACGCTCCATGGATGGAAAGTACATCATGTGACACTCGGAGCTCGATCGAGCCAGTTGACATCGCAGCCGGCGCGATCGGAGAACAGCTTGGCACCCGATCGTCGATGGAGAACGCGATGGGATCGGCGGACAGATCGTTCGTCGACGGACAGTCCTTCGCCTCGTTCGCCGACAGGCCTGCGCGTCGCCTTCCCGGCCATGACGCATAATGGTCCGTTTCAGGTTGACGGCGGTTGCGGTGCGATGAACCCTTGTGTTGGCCCTGGTTCGCTGTCTGCGCGGCAAGCCGAGACGTCCTTGAATGGAATCAAATCTTCGCGCAGCGTTCGCAAGGAAATACTTTTCCTCGGCTCCGGTGACCACCTTGCGAACGAGAACCAGTCTCGACGTTCTCAACTTCGCGCTTGCCGGAGCGCGCGAAGGCTTCGGCCCCTTTCTCGGTGTCTATCTTCAGGCGAAAGGGTTCGACCCGGCTGCGACAGGGTTGGCAATGTCACTCGCAGGGGTCAGCGGCCTGCTGGCGACGACACCGATCGGCAATCTTGTCGACATGGTCGAAATCAAACGAGCGCTGCTCGTGGCGTCTGTGCTCGCCATCACGCTCGGAGCGATCATCATCGTCATCAGCCGGAAGATCTGGCTTATCGGCGCTGCCCAGCCTCTCATCGGCGTCGGCGACACGAGCGTGGCGCCACTCCTTGCCGCAATAACGCTCGGCATCGTCGCACCGGAACTCTTCGCCGCGCGCGTGTCGCGCGACGAAGCGTTCAACCACGCGGGCAATGCGGTCAACGCAGGTTTGCCCGCGGTCCTGGGGTACACCCTCGGTCTCGGCTACGTGGCGGTTGCGATCGTCGCGATGGCGGTCGCATCGAGCGCGGTCGTGGCATGGATCAACCCCGCCAAGATCGACCATGCGCGCGCCCGCAGCGGCGAAGCCGACGAACGCACAACGATACGTGCCCTGTTCGAAATACCGGGCCTGCTGTTGCTTGCGGGAACGGTGATGCTGTTCGAAACCGCCAGCGGCGCGCTGCTGCCGTTTCTCGCCCAGGCTCGCACGGCAGCGGGGAGCGATCCGAGCATCACCACCGGCATCATGACCGTTACCGCTCAGGTCACGATGGACGGAGGTGCTTTGCTGGCCGCGAAACTTGCCCAGCGCATCGGCTACGCTCGCGTGAAGGCGATCGCCCTCGCTCTGGCCGCTTTGCGGGGTTTCATTGCCGCGCACGCGAACTCCTGGACAACCGTCATCGCCGTCGAAGTCCTGGAAGGGGCAGCGATGCGATTGAGCGGCGTCGCAATCCCCTCGCTTGCGGCAAGCGTCATGCGCGGGACCGGCCGATCAAGCGTCGGCTTGGCGGCGGTTCTCGCCGCATTCGGAGCCGGAGCTGCGCTCAGCCCCCTTGTCGCGGGCATCATGGCGCGGCACTTCAGCTTCGCGACATCGTTCCTTTGCCTCGCGTCACTCGCCTGCGTGGCCTTGGTAATCTGGATGGTCGGAAGCAGGCATGTCGGCGGCGCAGCGTTCGCTGACGTCGTCCCAAGCAAGCCCGCTGCTTCCTCGCTCGAGACGCATGAACGAATCGGTCAAACAGCCTGACCGGGCGAGAGTGGTTACGTTCGCGCACCATCCAGGAAGTCCAAAACCGTCGCGCACAGCGTCTGGATATCCTCGCCGCTGAGAGCTTTGGGATCGGATTTGCCCTTCGCCGCCAGCTCTCGAACGCGTTTGTGAGTCTGATCGTCGACCACCTGAGCATCGACCAGGCTGTTCGACAGGGCCGTCGCGGGAGTCTCAACCATGCGTTCTCTCCTGTGTCGAATGAGTCATCTTCCTCCAACGTTGGTCACTTGCGCAGGAGAAACCAAAGGCGAAGCGCTTGAGAAAACGTAGTCAGTCATCTCTGTACGCCACCCTCGCAGGCATGGCACCGACGATATGGGACGATCCTGCCATCGATCGATGTGCAGGGAACGCATGCTGCTTAAGGCAGATTCCAGGTGAGATGACAACAAACCAGTTGATCTTCCCAAAACAATTTTTGATCGCTTCGATGATATCGCTGCGCAGCAGGTGAATGCTTGGACCGCCAGCGGCTCGCACGCAACCGCAGGCAACTCTCAGCTCTCGAAACATGCGCAGCGCCATCACGTCGCAGTTAAAGCGGCAACGGTTCGCGATACCGACTTGGTGCCGCCACCTTGCCGTATCGACGACCACTCCTCGCCGGGCTCATCCATGCAGGCTCGATCGGGAAGCGCTTCGAGATCGGTTTCGTCAGCGAAGATAAATGGTCCCGGAAGCTTGGGAACATTGATATTTGTTGTAGATACTACAGTCTGCCTGTCGTACTCTGAGTATGATAATCCCAAGTGAGGCAGCAGCGCACGTTGATGCGACCTCTGCCGTCTGGCTGCAAACCTCCTCATGCACCGCCGTAGCAAAATGCCCGCCGCCGTCGCTTGGGGCAGGGCCTACAGCGTTTGACAAGCAAGTTGGCCTCGGTTGAATAGACCGTCTTGAGGCATCGGACCGCGATGAACGGTTCCTATGTGCAACCGCGATGTACGGGCAATTTCCGAACGAAATGGATCGAGCGATGCTGCTCGTATGACGGGGAACGAAGCTGTTCGAAAGCGAAAAAAGGATGTCGCGTTGCCATCACGTTTCGGACGTGAACAACGGTGCCGTCACCGATCATGGATACGAAGCAACCTATGTCGTGCGCTGTCCCGTTCCACGAGCGTCAGTCAGGTAGCGCCGGGCCGCGGAGATCGTGTCCGCGCCTGCTGAGATCAGCACAGCTTCGCTCGCTGACGACCTGACAAGACGGGCCGAAAGCTTAACCGGCGTCATGATGTCCCCGCGGAAGCGGGCAAGGCTGGCCACATGCTTCATCGCCGGACGCAGATGATGTCGGCTTCTTGGAACCAGGTTTGGCAGGACCTTGCCATGGGTCGAACCAGCAACTTTCTGATTTGAAGCCGTCCAATGTTGGCTTGGGAGCTCTCACGTTGCTTGACCCTGCGTTCGACTGTTCAGCCTCATGGGTAAAGCCGGTCTCCCTTGTCCCTTTCGACATCGTCGTCGCGATCCCTGCAAAGGACGAAGCCGCGCACATCGCGCAATGCTTAGATGCCTTGGCGGCTCAAATGCTGACGATGGAGTCACGCCGCTGAACGATTTCGAGGTGCTGCTGCTCATCAACAACTCGCGCGATGCAACGCGTGGGATTGCCCAGCGCATGATCCCAATCACGCCCTTCCGTTTGTCGATCCTGACACTCGAACTTCCGCCGGCTCAAGCGAATGCCGGTGGCGCTCGACGTGCCGGCATGGAAGAGGCGGCTGCCCGGCTCACGATGCGGGCGCGGCCGGGACTGATCCTCACGACCGATGCCGACACCCGCGTGTCCAGGGATTGGATTGCCAACACGGTGGCCGCCTTTGCGGATGGAGCTGATGCCGTTGCCGGCCAAGTCTCGCTTGCTCCCGAAGACGAGCTGTTGCTGCCTAAATCATTGCGTCAAAGGGGAGCCCTCGAGGCCCGGTATGAACGCCTGGTCTGCGAGCTTTACGCGCGCTACGCCCCGCAACGTCACGATCCCTCGCCCCGGCACGCGATGGAGTCAGGCGCGACATTGGCGGTCACGCTCAAGGCCTACCGCCAGATCGGAGGGTGCCCCAAGCTTCCGCTGGGGGAGGACAAGGCTCTGGTCGCAGCCCTTCAGCTGCATAAGTTGAAGGTTCGGCACTCCGTCGCGGTTCGGGTCGCAACGTCAGGACGCCTCGTTGGCCGTGCGGTTGGCGGATGTGCGGATACGATGCGCGCTCGCATTGATGCTCCGCAGACGGAATGCGATGACACCCTGGAACCTGCCGTCGACATCGTCAGGCGGCTGCTTCGAACGCGCTCGCACATTCGCCCGCTGGTGAACACCAGGCGCTTGCGCCCGAGCCAGCTACGGGTGCAGATCATCATCGCGAGACTGCTGCTGCTGTTCGCGCGCTTTCAAATATGGGAACAGGTATCGCCCTCCAGGACAAGCATCCAATCGGCCGGATCTCCTGAGGGGGTCAGCGCTGATCGGTTCGGTCGGCGGTCGGGATAACCCTGTATTCGCAATCGGATGTACCGCTGCTGATCGGTGGGCTGGCGGGACCACTCGGGATCGCAGTTCTGATTCGCCATCGAAGACAGGTCTTTGCCGGCTAGAGCACCGGACCCGAAATCGGATCCGGTTCGATGCTCTAAGTCGCTGTGCCGCATCGGATTTGTCCGAAAACCGCTGCGCACTTTTCGGTCCGATGCTCTAGCGCTTCAATCTGCGCGCCCATGCAAACGGCAATGCTCGAGGTAGGCGCCCTCGTGACGCGTGAGCAATCCGAGAACGGTTGACCAAAGCCAGTTCGGGGCCGCCAAGTTGGAAGGATGTCGCGATCTGAGATCGCTCGTCCAGGTGTGGCGATCATCCGCCGCCATCTGTCGCCCATGGGCCTTGCCAACGATCCCGGCCAGGTAGCGAGCGGCGGTGACCGCCTCGCTACGCGTGAACTGCTCCATTTCCAGCTTGAGATCCTCGGGCATCAGTTCTCGGATGATGACCGGACGGTCCATGATCGTGCCTGACGCCATTCGGTCGCCGAGGTTGGGGGAAAGCGCGCGAGCGCCGGCAACGATGCGCTCGGCATGGTTTCCCGGCACCTCCTGGCCCGGCGCGGCCGGCGCGGCCGGCGCGGCGGACGGGCCCGCTTCCTTGATGTCGACCAGCGAGAGCTTGTCCTTGCGCTCGCCCGTCAAATGCACGAGTGCCGCATAGCGGAGCTTGCCGAGCGAGCTGCATCCCTTCATCCAATAGGCGGCATCGATGAGTTCCACCTTGGCGCGCTCCGTGCGCTTGTTCAGGGTCAGGATCAGGCGTTTCACGGGAGAACTGTCCAGCAGCACGCCGAGCGACCACTTCTCCTCGTCGCTCAGCTCCCAGAATTTCTTGCCGAGCGGAATGGTCGGGCGGACGTCGCCCAGTCTCTCGTTCGCCAGATGCCGCCAGTTCCGGCCGAGCGCGGCGCGCCGCACGGTGGTGACCGTTGCCGGCTCCCTCGCCGTCTCCTCGTGGTCCAGCGAGTCGAGCCCCGCCTCGTAGCCCTCGATCATGCTTTCCACGATCCGGGCGGTCGTGCTGCCGGGCAGGTTGGAGCTTCGCGCGGCACTTGCCAGGGAGAGCGCGAGGCGCACGATGTCGTGCGCGGGATTGCCGTATGTCGTCTGATCGAGATCGCGGATTTGCACGGCGATGTTGCCGACTCGATCCGCGATTGGTCCGAGGTTGCCGACATGGCAATCGCCGCAGATCCAGACCGAGGGTCCTTCGGGGAGCGCCGGCATCTCGGCCAGCCATGCGTAATGCTGCACTGTGTTCCCGCGCACGAAGGCGTGCGCCGATTCGGACATCTTCCGCGCGCGACGTTCTTCCAACGTCGACGATCTGCTGACCAAGCTGCTCATCGTGATCCTGAGTCGGTTGCCACGTTCAATAGCTCCGAAACAACGGGAGCGCTTGTGGCAAAAAGGTCCGGTCGCGGTGCACGCTGTCGCCGCAGATATCATTTGCACCCGAGAGCATCAGGGGAATAATCGCCTCTCCCGGCGGACCAGTGGCTGTCGAACCGCGTCGCCGAAATCTACGAGGCGATCACCGACGCGGCAAGGAATGCCTGGGACGGGCTCGCTCAACAGCCGGCAACACTATTCCCATCTTGATGCGAGAGCGGCCCCAGGACGGCCCGGCGCGTGGCCGCCCCGTTCGGGGTGTCTCGCCTCACCATGCTTTCTTCCCTGCTCTTGTTCTCAGAAGGAAGGTGCGACCGATCGTGCGTTGCGACCGCATCGGTCGCGCTGCGAAAACGACGGTGGCACGGCAGGCGATGCAAGCCGGCACGGCACGCTCGCCGATCATATTGCGAGATCGAGCCGTTCTCCAGAACATGGTGGTTTGAACGGTCGCGTAGCGCGACACCAGTTGCAGCCAAGCGCGGAGCGCCCATGACCGACCAGCCTGCCATCGCGCGTCCCGCGGCGACGCGCACGACATTTTTCTCCGGCCCCGCTCGCGGCCTCGGCCGCGTGCTGCCCGGCCTCGCGCTCTGCGTCGGGGTCACCGGCATCGCCCTTGTGCTGCAGCGCGTCGAGGAGCACCTCGTCGGCCAGCCCTACATCGAGGCGCTGGTGCTGGCGATCCTGCTCGGCGTCGCCCTGCGCACCGCCTGGACGCCGTCGGCGCTCTTCCGGCCCGGCATCGACATGTCGGCCAAGCTGCTCCTTGAAGTCGCCGTGATGCTGCTCGGCGCCTCGGTGTCGGTGCAGGCGGTGGTGGCGATCGGGCCGGCGATGATCGGCGGCATCGCCGGCGTGGTGGTGGTCGCCATCGCCGCGAGCTTCGTCATCTGCCGCCTCTTCGGGCTGCGAACCCGCATGGCGATCCTGATCGCTTGCGGCAACTCGATCTGCGGCAACTCCGCCATCGCCGCCGTGGCCCCGGTGATCGGCGCCGACGGCGACGACGTCGCCTCGTCGATCGCCTTCACCGCCGTGCTCGGCGTCGTGGTGGTTCTGACCCTGCCGCTGCTGGTGCCGGTGCTGGGCATGAGCATACCGCAATATGGCGCGCTCGCCGGCCTCACCGTCTACGCCGTGCCGCAGGTGCTCGCCGCGACGCTGCCGATCGGCGCGCTGGCGAACCAGGTCGGCACCGTGGTCAAGCTGGTGCGCGTGCTGATGCTCGGGCCGGTGGTGCTGCTGATGTCGCTGCTCGCCGCCAGACTGCGCGACGAGGACAATGAGGCGGCGCCCGCCGTCTCCGCCGGCGACCGTCCCCGCCGCGGGCGGCCCGCCCTGCACGAGCTGGTGCCGTGGTTCATCGTCGGCTTCGTCACCGTGGCGCTCGCCCGCACCTTCGGCCTGATCCCGTTGGGCTGGCTGCGCCCTCTCGCCTTCGCGGCGACGCAGCTGACGATCGTCTCGATGGCGGCGCTCGGCCTCGGCGTCGACGTGCGCTCTGTCGCCCGCGCCGGCGGACGCGTCACCGCCGCCGTGTCGCTGTCGCTCGTCGTCCTCGGCACCATCAGCCTCGGGCTGATCTACGCCCTCCATGTCGCCTGAGCCGGCAAGCAGCCGGAAGGGGAGCACGATGCCGGAGCCGTTTCGCAAACATCCCGAACTGATCGTCCACGGCAGCGCGCAGTCCAACGCCGAGCCGCCGGCTGAACCGCGCAAGCACTTTTTGACCATGCAGCACCTGTTTGATGTCCGCTCGCACGGCGACATCCCCCGAGCTCGACGACGCCGCCCATCGCGGCGTCGTAACAGGGCGAAGTGCTCGGCCGCTCGCCCTGTCGCTGGACGAGGTCAGGCACCTGCCGCCGTGCGCCCCGTTCCGGCGACCCCTGGGCGATGGACGCCATCGGCTGCGCCGACCGGACCGACACCTGCCTTGCCGGCGTCCTCGCAACGACCGGCGGCAAGGCGGGAACGCGCACCAGGTCGCCTTCGCGGCGGCCGACGTTTGCGCGCCGGATGAGGGCGGCGCCTTCGCTTATCGGGCTCGCCACGGCGGCATCCCGCCAACTTGAATGGGATCAGCGTTGTGGGACTGGATCAGATGCTCCGCGTTGATCCAAGCGAGCGTAAGCTGCAGCTGTTCTGCCAATGTCTCAGACACCGCGAGGGGGAAGATGGACGACAAGAAACGACGTCGGCCGCTCGGCGCAATCGATGCCGCCGAAGCCGTGTTTCGCCCGCAGCCGGCTAAAGCACCTGAGGCAGCCAAGCCAACCGCCATTCCGGGCGCGCGTGAACTGGTGTCGTTGCGGATCGACCAGGACGTGCTTGCCGTCTTCCAGGAGGAAGGTCCGGGTTGGCAGGACCGCATCAATCAAGCGCTGCGCACGGTCGCCGGCCTCGCCCAAAGCTTCGAATCCTAAATCGGGTGCGGCTCAATTCTCCGAACTATTGTGCCGCATCAAATTCATCGGAAAACCGCCGCGCACGGTTCGGTCCAACGCTTCACCGCAGCAGCGTCGGCGTGCTCGGAATGCCATCGTGGCGATGATGCCGTTCATCGGGGAGCATCGGCATCATCCCCGCCGCCGGCAACTCGCTCGAGGACGGCGGCAATGGTGTCGAGCGGCGACGCGTCGCCGACGGAGATCGCCCACGAGCCGGTGATAGCCAGCCGGTGCGGCAGTCGCGAAGGAGGAAATGCCGGCGCTTTCGCCTGAGCGCTGCTTGGGCACTGCGAGCGGCACTTCCTCGGATGACCGCAGATACGGTGACCGACGCTGCAATGCGCTCAACAGCCGTTGAGCAGCTACGCTGCCGCGCGGTCGCGGCGCCCTCACCTCGGAAAGTTCGGCGACCAGCTTCAGTTTCGCAAGCCGGTGCGTGCCCTTCATCGATGCGCAGGGCAGGATCTTCCGATTACAAACCAAGCGTTGCCTGCTCAGCATGCGAACGATGTATCCATGGACGGGGCGCAAGGTCTGGTATGACGACCAGCGGCAGGTGCACCAAAGTTCCCGGCCGGCGACGAGGCCATCAGCTTCGCCTTCATAGTGGGAAGCCCGCAAAAGTCGGAGGACGGTCACTCCCGCGAGGCGACGCAGGAAGGGGTGACGATCCCGTCTTTCTTCGGGGTCGCAGCATGACGATAGGCGATGCTTCACTCAAGCTACGTTGTGGACTTAACAGCGATCTATCCCCGGCCGAACTTGCGTTCAGCGCTTCGGTCAGGCACCTCGCCAACGAGCAGTGTCAAAGCGAGCGACATTGCCGCTGGATGGCCGACGCTTTCGGCTACGTTCGCCAGCGCACAACGCAAGCGGTATGTCCAGGGTCTGTTCGTTCAGGAAGTGAAGGCGGATAATGGACGAGTTTTACCCTGGAACTGTTGGATAACGTCGAGGTAGGCTTGCACCGCGACATCGCAGAGGAGTTGTAGGAGCCTGATAGAAGTTCATGCCACAAAGATAACTGAGGTGCCAAGCCCGATCGCCTGGAAAATGGAGCCGGTATTGACTTACATTATTCGCCTCAAGCCTTTGATGTCCGAGCCTCGAGCAGGCGGAAATCGATAAAGTATGGCGACATTCGCTCCACTCACCCGAGAGTGCATTCTCCAACCATCGAGGACGACATAAAGAGTCTGAAAGAAGACTGAAATAAATCAGATAGTCTCGACCAGCTGGAACGCCATCCCCGTTGTGACTGGCGGCGTTTCCCAGCCGATCAATACCGAAACACTAAAGCGCAACCAAGCAAAAACAACAAGCTACGACCCGTTCTATGACATGCATGCGATTTATCACGAACCCTGGATGGCTCAATTAACATGAAAGTCGCATGGATTGTTCATGTCTTACCTATTTGGCATTGATGAGATCCTTCTTCTTATCGGCGTCTGACGCCGTGAATGAACCTCCGCCAGCGTTGCTCATGCCGCCAACAGTGCCGGGCGATGAGGGACGAGCACCAGGAGCAGACGCTTTGGCTGCAGCGGGATCAACATTCGAAGATCTGTCCGTCTGCTGCGGTGCCTCGTTAGCTGCATGGAGAGCAACGGGATGCACGAGTGTGGCTGCAGTGAAGATAAGATATGCTGCTTTCTTCATTTCACGACTCCATTGTGCTCAGTCAATCGGGGCTGTTCGGGCAACGATAGCATCGTGTAACCGTAGACGGCAGCGAAGGCGAAGACCATGAGCGCAACCGAGATACCAAGAACATAAGGCATTCTGCCCTTGCTTTCTCCTTGGCGGGCTTCCGTTGTATTTCTTTGTCGTCCCATAATTCCCGTCCAAACAGCTCCGTGCTGCAAGAATGCAAGCTTGTATCAATCGGAAAGGTTCCGCGACATCTTCGCTTACGATCCCGCTCAGGTAAGGCGGGACGCGAACCGACACGATCGGATGGGGCGAAGGGCCGACCGCCATGAACCAGGATTTGTTGCTTTCGACCTTTATTCCTTCACCGCGCGCGCGAGGAATAAGCCAAGATTACTCCGGTCAGCTTTGGCCGGAGATCGGCCTGATGGCGGTACGCTCGATCGTACCAATCAAGATCGCGTGACTCATCCCAAAAACAGACGTTTGGCAGCGCAGTGTCGCCCGGGGCCGATGTGTGATTATCCATCGTGTTCAGATGACACTTTCGCCGTCGTAGACGTTCCTGCTTCGGCAAGAAGAGGTCCTTAAGAACAGTCGAACATGAGCTTGCGAGGCCGAGACATGGGACCGACGTAAGTCCGTGCGCTGAGACATCCTTACTTGATATCATTGAGGCCTTTGAGGTGATCCGGAGTGTTTCCCCCCCTCACCGCCGTATGGGCGGACGATCCACCCTCAACGATATTTTTCGCTGCATCCATATTGCGACCGCTTCTCAAACTGCGTAGGTAAACAAAACCGACGATCAGGAGTACGATACCGAACGTCGAAATCGCGAGAACACCGACCAAATTGTCCATGATTTTGCTCCATTGCCGAAGAGGCAATTAACGGACGAGAGTTTCGATCCAACATATTTTGACGACAACGCGTTCGCTGCGGCGGACACGTTCGTTCCGAGATCACGTCGAGCGCGACGGCTTAGCACTACTTTGGCAGGTTGGCATTGACGGCGTCGGCCAGGAGCTTTTCAC
>CAXTMA010000013.1:0-32117 GCA_964245015.1 uncultured Beijerinckiaceae bacterium
GCGCCGGACAGTCCGACCTCGCCGAAGTATACGGCCTCGGCCGGCAGCGCCACGCCGCTCAGCGAGGAGATCAGCGCCGCCGCCGCCGCGAGATCGGCGGCCGGCTCGCTCACCCGCAGCCCGCCGGCCACGGTGAGATAAATATCGTGCTGACCCAGCCGCAGGCCGGCGTGCGCTTCCAGCACCGCCACGATCATCGCCAGCCGGCTCGTGTCCCAGCCGACCACGGCGCGGCGGGGCGTGCCGAGCGACGTCGGCGCGACAAGCGCCTGCACCTCGACGAGAAGCGGACGCGTGCCCTCCATGCCGGCGAACACGGCGGCGCCCGGCGTCGGCTCGCGCCCCGACGACAGGAACAGGGCGGACGGGTTCGACACTTCGCTCAGGCCGCCGCCGGTCATCTCGAAGACGCCGATCTCGTCGGTCGGGCCGAAGCGGTTCTTGTTGGCGCGCAGGATGCGGAAGTCGCGCCCGCCCTCGCCCTCGAAGCCGAGAACAGCGTCCACCATGTGCTCAACCACGCGCGGGCCGGCGATCTGCCCGTCCTTGGTGACGTGGCCGACCAGGATCACCACCGCGCCGCTGGTCTTGGCGAAGCGGATCAGCGCCTGGGCGGCGCCGCGCACCTGGGTCACCGTGCCGGGCGAGGCCTCGACCGCCTCGGTCCACATGGTCTGGATCGAGTCGATGATGACGAGCGCGGGGCGGCGGCCCTGGCCGAGCGTGGCGACAATGTCTTCGACGCCGGTCTCGGCGGCCAGTTCGACGCGGGCCCGCGAAAGGCCGAGCCGGGCGGCGCGCAGGCGCACCTGGTCCACCGCCTCCTCGCCGGAAATGTAGACGACCCGCTCGTTCTTCATCGCCAGGGCGGCGCAGGCCTGGATCAGCAAGGTGGACTTGCCGATGCCGGGCTCGCCGCCGAGCAGCAGCACCGAGCCGGCGACGAAGCCGCCGCCGGTCACGCGGTCGAACTCGGCGATGCCGGTGGTGAGGCGGGCCGGCGGCTCGTCGGCGGTGCCGAGCTCGCCCAGCGCGAAGATGCGGCCCTTGGCGCCGGCCCGCGCCGTGCCGGCGCCGATGCCGGTCGCGGCACCGCCGTCCTCGATCATCGAGTTCCAGGCGCCGCACGCTTCGCAGCGGCCCTGCCAGCGCGGCGTGACGTTGCCGCAGGACTGGCACACGAAGGAGGATCGCTGCTTGGCCATCAGCCGGCCGGGCGGGAACGGGGCATCTTTCGTGTACTAGAACAAAAGCAGATCGAAGAAAAGCGACAGCGCGAACCTCGTGCGGCCGGCGCAGCGCGGCAATGCGACGGCCCGGCAACGGTTGGCGGCGAAGGGGCGGCGCGTTAGGTTCACTCCATGCAAACGCCCACCGTCGTTCGGATCGCCCAGTCGATCGCAGAAGTCGATGCCGCGCAGTGGGATGCCTGCGCCAATCCCGCGCCCTCCACCGACCCCACGCCGTGCGCCCCGGCGACGGATGCGGGCGAACGCTTCAACCCCTTCGTCACCCACGCCTTTCTGCAAGCGCTGGAAAGCTCCAAATCGGTCGGTGGACGCACGGGCTGGATGCCGACCCACGTTCTGGTGGAGAATGCCGCCGGACGACTGCAGGCGGTGGCGCCCTGCTACGTCAAGTCCCATTCGATGGGCGAGTACGTCTTCGACCACGCCTGGGCCGATGCCTATCAACGCTCCGGCCTGGACTATTACCCCAAGCTCCAGGTTTGCGTGCCCTTCACGCCGGCGACCGGCCGCCGCCTGCTGGTCGCCGCCGATGCCGAGCCGGCGGCGCTTGCCACGCTGATCGCCGGGTTGAAGGCGTGGCGCAAGAAGATCGAGGCATCCTCGCTCCACGTCACCTTCGCGACCAAGGCGGAATGGACGGCGATGGGCGAGGCCGGCTTCCTCCAGCGCACCGGGCAGCAGTTCCACTTCCTGAACGAGGGCTACGCCGACTTCCAGGGCTTCCTCGACAGCCTCGCCTCGCGCAAGCGCAAGATGATCCGCCGCGAGCGGCGCGACGCGCTCAGCCCCGGCATCACGATCGACTGCCTCACCGGCGAAACCCTCAAGCCCGAGCATTGGCGGGCGTTCTTCGACTTCTACACCGATACGGGCGCGCGCAAGTGGGGACGACCCTATCTCACCCGCGCCTTTTTCGAGACGGTGGGCCGCACCATGGCCGATCGCATCCTGCTGGTGATGGCCAAGCGCGGGGACCGCTACATCGCGGGCGCGATCAACTTCATCGGCGACGACGCGCTCTACGGCCGCAACTGGGGCGCCATCGAGGAGCACCCGTTCCTGCACTTCGAGGTGTGCTACTACCAGGCGATCGAATGGGCGATCGCCCACGGGCTGAAACGGGTCGAGGCCGGCGCGCAGGGCGAGCACAAGTTGGCGCGCGGCTACCGGGCGGTGCCGACCTATTCCGCCCACGAGATCCCCGACAAGCGCTTCGCCCGCGCCATCGACGATTATCTCGCCCGCGAGCGCGTCGCCATTGACGAAGCGATCGAGGAATACGGCGAACTCGCACCCTTCAAAAAGGGCGCGGGGTCCGGCATAGAGGGCGCATGAGCGTTCCCGCCCAATCTTCCGCCGCTTACGACGACGGCAACGTCTTCGCCAGGATCCTGCGCGGCGAACTTCCGGCGCATAAGGTCTACGAGGACGACTTCGTGCTCGCCTTCATGGACGTGATGCCGCAGGGCAAGGGCCACACCCTCGTGGTGCCAAAGGTCCGCGCCCGCACGTTGCTCGACATCGCGCCCGACCTGCTCGCGACGCTGATCACCCGCGTGCAGGGCGTTGGCGCCGCAGTCAAGGCGGCGTTCGATGCCGACGGTCTGACCGTGTTCCAGTTCAACGAGGCGGCCGGCGGGCAGACCGTGTTCCACCTGCACTTCCACGTCGTGCCGCGCTTCACCGGCGTGCCGCTGCGCCCGCACGAAGGGGGGATGGCCGACGGCGCCGTGCTGGCCGAGCATGCCACGCGCATCGCCGCCGCGCTCCGGGCCGCGGCGGGATAGAGCGCCGCTTGCAGACGGCTCAGCGCGCCTGGGTGCGGCTGCCCTCGGGCAAGCGCCTCGACCTGCTCCACCCCACGCCCTTCGACTGGGACGACGCCGACCTCGCCGTCGGGCTCGCCCGCACCTACCGCTGGGGCGGGCACTCCGCTTGGCCGCTGCCGCTGTCGGTGGCGCAGCACTCGCTGATGGTGCTGGCGATGTTTCGCCAAAGAAGCCGCGGCGACGAACCGGCGGCGGAGCTGCGCGAGCTTCTCCACGATGCCGACGAGGGATTGCTCGGCTTCGACTGCATTTCCGTGCTCAAGCCCTTCCTCGGCGACAGCTACCGGGCCCTGACCGCCGACCTGCAGCGGGCGGTCGGCCTGCGCTATCGCTTGAAGGGCTTCGATCCGGCGGAAGCACGGGCGCACAAGCGCGCCGACCGCATCGCCGCCGCGTCCGAAGCGCTGCACGTCGTGGGCTGGACGCGCGAGGAAGTGCGCAGCACCCTGCGCATTCCCTACGAGCCGCTCGGCGCCGATCCCCTCGCCCCGCTCTTTGGCGGTACGCCCTGGGAGCCGTGGCCGCCGACGCTGGCCGCCGAGCGCTTCCTCGCCGAATTGCAGGCGCTGACGCGCGAAGATGCCCTCGACTGACGCCTTTGAGCCAACACCTTGGGACCGCGCGACGCTTGAACCCGCGACCCGGCTGTGACACCAAACCGGGCACCACGAGGCTCCGCTTGTCCCGCATCCACGTCTGTCCGCTATCGAAGATTCCCGAGGTCGTGCGCTCCAGCGGCGCACGCACGATGGTGACGCTCATCAACGAGGGAACGGAGGTGATCCGCCCGCGCGAGATCCCCGATCAACGTCACCTGTTCGTGGCGATGTCCGACATCACCCTCGCCGTCGACGGAGAGATCCTGCCGCGCGACACGCACGTCGAGACCGTCCTGGCGTTCGTGCGGGCGTGGGACCGCGCCGCGCCTCTCGTGATCCACTGCTACGCCGGCGTCAGCCGATCCACCGCCGCCGCCTTCATCACCGCCTGCGCCCTCGACGCAAGCCGGAGCGAGCGCGGCATCGCTGACGAGATCCGCGCCCGCTCGCCGACCGCGACGCCCAATCGCCTGATGGTTGAGATCGCCGACCGCCTGCTCGGCCGCGAGGGCCGGATGATCGAGGCGGTGGCGGCGATCGGACGCGGCCGCGAGTGTTTCGAGGGCGAACCCTTCACGCTGGAGATCGCCTGAGATGCCGCAGCGTTCCCCCTCCCTCAACGGACACGACGGCCTGCGCGAAACTCAGGGCGACACGCCGGCCGAATCAACTCCCGCGACAATCGCCGGCATGCCGTTCGAAGCCGCCATGAAGGAGTTGGAGGCGATCGTTGAGCGCCTGGAGAAAGGGCAGGTCGCCCTTGAAGAGTCGATCGCGATCTACGAGCGCGGCGAGGCCCTGAAAACGCACTGCGATGCGCTTTTGAAAAATGCCGAGGCCCGAATCGAGAAGATCACACTTTCGCGTGACGGGCGGCCGACCGGCACGGTGCCGCTCGACGAAACAATCTGACACCCTGCCCGGTAAAGAACGCCCGGCGAGCCGCCAGAGGGCGCGTCTCACCGGGAACCGGAGCTGCAGGTTAAGTGCGCCTCAGCCTTTCGCCAGCCCTGCCTCCTTGCGCAACTCGTCGATGCGTTTTGACGCGTCGCCCTTGTTGAGGCTCTCGTCGAAGGCTTCGCCGGTCTGCTCGGTCAGCGTCTTGAGGTAGGACGCCTGCGCGCCGGTCATCGGCTCGCCGCCGGTGGTCCAGTCGCTCGGGTCCTTGATCGCGTTCGAATTCGGCGCCGGATCCGTCTTCGGATTGTGGTCGGTCTTATCCTGCTTGTCAGCCATATCGGTCTCCTCGTTCTGGCAATGTTCCAGATCGCGGGAGGTTGCGTCGCGACCTGTGGATGATCAGCCACCGATCCTGGCGAAGTCGGCGACGGCGTGCACGGCGGCGCGGAAACCGTTGAGCAGGCGGAGGCGATTCAAGCGCAGGGCCGGGTCGGCGGCGTTGACCGTGACCTGCTCGAAGAAGACGTCGACCGGCTCGCGCAGGGTGGCGAGAACCCGCATCGCTTCCTCGAAATCTTCGCGGCGAACGGCCTCGGCGGCGTCCGGGGCGGCGGTGGACAGGCGCGCGGTCAGGGTCCGCTCGGCCGGATCGACCAGCTGGTCCGCGTCGAAGGCACCGGCGAACGATGCGGCCTCGCTTGGCGCCTTCTTCTCCTCGGCCTTCAGGATGTTGGCCGCGCGGCGGTAGCCGGCGAGCAGGTTGGCGCCCTCGTCCGAGCCGAGGAACCGCCCGAGCACGCCGACGCGGCGAACGACGAGAGTGAAGTCGTCGGAGCCGTGGCTGCCGAAGACGGCGTCGATGAGGTCGTGCCGCGCCTTGGTGACGCGCAGGTACACCTTGAGCCGGTCGGTGAAGAAGGCGAGCAGCGCGCGCAGCAGCGCCACCTTGTCCGCCTCCGCCATCGCCTCGAAGCGCTCGGCCCGCAGCAGCGCCATCGCACCGAGGTCGAGGAGAGGCAGGCGCAGGCCGTTCTCCAGGATCAGGCGGATCACGCCCAGCGCCGCGCGCCGCAGGGCGTAGGGATCCTTGCTGCCGGTCGGCGTTTCGCCGATCGCCCAGAACCCGACCAGCGTGTCCATCTTGTCGGCCAGCGCCACCGCGATCGACACCGGCGCCTCCGGCACGCGGTCCGAGGGCCCCTGCGGGCGATAATGGTCCTCGCAGGCGGCGGCGACCGCCGGCGGCTCGCCCTGATGGTTGGCGTAGTATCGGCCCATCAGGCCCTGGAGCTCCGGGAACTCGCCGACCATTTCGCTGACGAGGTCGGCCTTGCACAGTTCACCGGCGCGCGCGGCCTCCTTCGGGTCGGCGCCGACGAGCGAGGCGATGTCGGCGGCGAGCTTGGTCAGGCGGCCGACCCGCTCGCCCTGGCTGCCGAGCTTGGCGTGGAACACGATCGCGTCGAGCTTGGGCAGCCGCGCGTCGAGGCTGACGGCGAGATCGGTCTCCCAGAAGAAGCGGGCATCGGAGAGCCGGGCGCGCACCACCTTGGCGTTGCCGGCGGTAATCGCCGCGCCGCCGTCGCTGGCCTCGATGTTGGCGACGAGCACGAAGCGGCTGGCGAGCTTGCCGGCGGCGTCGCGCAGCACGAAGCACTTCTGGTTGGCGCGGATCGTCGCCCGGATCACCTCGGGCGGGATGTCGAGGAAGGCCGCATCGAATGCGCCCAGCAGCACCACCGGCCATTCCACCAGGCCGGCGACCTCGGCGAGCAGGCCCTCGTCCTCGACGAGGTCGAAGCCTTGCGCCTGCGCCAAGGTGCGGGCGTCATAGAGGATGATGTCGCGCCGCCGGGCGGGGTCGAGCACCACCCTGGCCCGTTCCAGCGCCGGCACGTAATCGTCGAAGCGGCGCACGGCCAAGGCGCCGGGGGCCATGAAGCGGTGGCCGCGCGTGGTGTTGCCGCTGCGGATCCCGCCGACGGAGAAGGGCACCACCTCCGGGTCCTCCGTTTCCGGCCCGAAGGTGGCGAGGATCGCGTGCAGCGGGCGCACCCAGCGCAGGCTGGACGGCGACGCCGAGGCCGCGCCCCAGCGCATCGACTTCGGCCAGGGAAACGCCTCCACTACGGCGGGCAGGATCTCGGCCAGCACGTCGAGGGTCGGCCGTCCCCGTCGCTCGATGACGGCAAGGTAGAAATCGCCCTTTTTGGGGTCGCGCTGCACGATCGCCCCCTCAAGCGAGGCGAGGCCGGCGCTTTTCAGGAAACCCGCGATCGCGGTTTCCGGCGCGCCGACCTTGGGTCCCTTGCGCTCCTCGCGCGCGGCGGGCTGCGCGGCCGGCAGGTCGGCGACGTGCAGGGCCAGCCGGCGCGGCGTGGCGAAGGCGGCGGCGCCGGCATAGGTCAGACCGCGCGCGACCAGCGCTTCGGTGACGAGGCGGCGCAGGTCGTCGCAGGCCTGCGCCTGCATGCGCGCCGGGATTTCTTCGCAGAACAGTTCGAGGAGAAGCTCGGGCATCGAGACCTTTGGTCGCCGAACTGGCGCGGCGAGGGTTTAGCGCGAACAAGCCCGTGTCGTCACCGGCCGTCTCAACCATGATCGGAGATTGAGCGATGCGGGCTCATCCGCGCGCCCGGCGTCGGTGTTATCGCTCCAGCAACCGTAACGCGTGGATCCGATTGATGCCGAGCAGACCTCAATGCCGGACGTGAGCGGAGGCGGCACGGCCCCGCGATGGCTGGCCACGCTAAGCCTGATCCTGTCGGTTGCCGCCGTCTTCCTGAGCGGCGCGCAGGCATACATCTATTCCGGGCAGCTTGGGATCAACGAGGATTTCGCACATCGGCAGCTGCGCGCCTATGTCGGCAGCGAATCCGTGCAGCTCACAGCCTTCACAGCGCCCAACCGGTTCACCCTGTCGCACAACATGCGGAATTTCGGGTCGACCCCGGCCAACCGATTGAACTACGGCTGGGCCAGCCGGAACGATGCGCCAAGCGAGAACGGCTCCTATCCGACCGTGATCACGGCGCTGGATACAGCCAACGGCGCATCGGTGCTGCCCCAGGCCAGCGCCAGCTACACCGACCAGCTCAGCCTCGACCCCGACGCGGTCGCCGATTTCGCCGGCAACAAGAAGGTGATGACCTACTACGGGGTGGTACACTACGTCGACGTCTTCGGCGCGGCGCAGATCAGCCATTTCTGCTACGTCGTGACCGGGGACATGGTCGCCGCCTTCCGCAAGGGCGGTGCGACCTACGCAACGAAGTGCTCGAACTACAACGACGGAACGTGAGGGTGGCTCAGGCCCGAGCCGGAACCGCCCGCCTCGGTTCGCATCCATGCCGCGCCGCAGGCCTTCGCCAGTTCACGCACGCGCCCGATGTAGCTCTGCCGCTCCGTGACGGAGATCACCCCGCGCGCGTCGAGCAGGTTGAAGGCGTGGGACGCCTTGATGCACTGATCGTAGGCCGGCAGAACGATCAGGGATTGCCCGTCCCGGTCCCCCTGCCGCAGCAGCGAGCGGCACTCGGCCTCGGCATCGGCGAAGTGGCGGAACAGCATGGCGGCATCCGATGCCTCGAAGTTGTGGCGAGAGTATTCCTGCTCGGCCTGCAGGAAAACGTCGCCGTAGGTGATCCTGTCCGCCCCTTCGCGCCCGTTGAAGTTCAGGTCGAAGATCGAATCGACACCCTGGACGTACATGGCCAAGCGTTCCAGCCCGTAGGTCAGCTCGCCCGAAACGGGGGCGCATTCGATGCCGGCGACCTGCTGGAAATAGGTGAACTGCGACACTTCCATCCCGTCGCACCAGCACTCCCACCCCAAACCCCACGCTCCCAGCGTGGGGCTTTCCCAGTCGTCCTCGACGAAGCGGACGTCGTGCAGCGCGAGGTCGATGCCGATCGAAGCCAGCGAGCGCAGGTAAAGGTCCTGGAGGTCGGCTGGCGATGGCTTCACGATCACCTGGAACTGATAATAATGCTGCAGGCGGTTCGGATTGGCGCCGTATCGGCCGTCCTTGGGCCGACGGGAGGCCTGGACGTAGGCCGCCCGCCACGGCTTCGGTCCCAGCGCGCGCAGCGTGGTGGCGGGATGAAAGGTGCCGGCGCCGACCTCCATGTCGTAGGGCTGCAGGATCACGCAGCCTTCCGCCGCCCAGAAGCGCTGCAGGGTCAGGATCAGGTCCTGAAAGGAACGCGTGGGATCGAAGGGCTCTGCGGCAGGCATGGCAGCAGGGCTAGGCGACTGCCCGCGCCCCGTCAACGGCCGGCCGATCGCCTATTCCATCAGCATCTGGATGCCGCGCTCGTAGAGGTCGGTGAGCTGGCCGAACTGCTGCAGAAGCAGCTCGCTCAGGGCCGCGATCTCCGTGCGCGCGGCAGGCACCTCCGGGCGCGCCAGCGCCGGGTGGAAGCTCGCCCAGGCCTTGGCCGCGCCATCGAGCAGCGCTTTGATCTCGGCCGATGTGAGCGGGATCGCCTGCAGGTAGGACAGCCCGTCGACGAAGCCCTTGTGCGCCCCAGCCATCGCCGTCGCATCGGCGGCGGCCGGCAGCAGGCCGGCGACGATCGCCTGTTTGGCGAGGCGCTGGCTCAGCATCCGCTGGCGGCCCGACACGTTGATGACGTGAAGGGCGGCTGTGAAGCCGGCTGCCTGCAGCGTCCGCGTCAACGCTTCCGACTGCGTCAGCAGGCGCTCGGCCAAACGATCGACCTCGGGCAACCGGGCCAGGGTCGGCGTGCCGGCCAGCGTCGCCTTCAGCGTGGTCCAGGGCACGAGAACGCCGTCGATGAGGTCGCCGAACGTCGGCTTCGACAGCGTTCGGCCGAGGATGGTCAGGTTGCTTTCGATCTGTTCCAGCGATTGGCGGCACAGCTTGGCCGTCTGCTCGGGCGTGACCGCCGCGCACATCAGGGCATACAGCTTGACGAGGCGCTGCGACAGCATGCGCAGCTGCCCGGCCCGGTTGACCGCTTCGGCGTAGCGGGCGGCATCGATGACCTGCTGCGCGACCTGCCCGATGCGCTGCTTGCCTTGCATGGCGGCCGTTCGCAGAACCCGGTAAGCTTCGTCTTCGGAAATGTTACGCACCCGCATCAGGATGCCCTTGGCGCGATCGACCAGCTTGCGCTCCCCGAAGCGGTGCTGGACGTCCATCAGTTCGACGCGCAGCACCTGCTCGTGGCGGAAGCGGGCCTGGGCGACGTGGATCAGCGAGCGTAGCCGGTCGAGGCCGTAGCCGTTGACCACGTAGGCGTGGACGCCGGAGGCGGCGGCGCGGTTGATCTTCTCGGCGTCGGGGTCGCCGGTGAAGACGATGATGGGCCGCGGTGCCACCGCCTGCAACGAGGCCGTGCCGGCGAACAGCGCTTCGCCGGGATGGGGTTCGTAGCAGATCACCAGGTCCGGCGCGCAGCGGATGACGTCCGGCACCATCGTCGCGAGCGTCGACGAGCCGAGGACGTCGATACCCACGCTCCGCAGGTCGTCGGCGACGCCGGGCACGCCGTTTCCCCCACTGGCCACGACGAAAGCGGAGGTCAAGGCCGTATCACCGCCGGGCAAAGAGAGGCCGTTGGAGAGGGGTGGGTCTTGTTGGACCGGCGACGGCGTACGTTCAACATGTCGGCTCACATCTGGCACGTCTTGTGCCTCCTTCTCGCGAGTGCAGCGAAGCACACCGTCCTCCGCCCACCCCTGGGTGCGCCCACATCGATGTGGAAGGAGGTCACAGGGTCCGTCCGCCCTCGGCATGTTCGTCGGGGACACGGATGTCGGGGACACGGATGTCGGGGACAAGGCGGCAGGCGGAACGCAGCCGCTCCATCCCATGTACTCGTGATCCCATGCACTCGTGAAACCCTGCCGTGACACCCTGCACGGACACGGACTGTTTCACCAATGTGGCAGCCTTTTTGAATGGGAGCTGCCGCAACGGCGAAGCAGCACCACTCGTATCCTCAACGCTTCTCGTTTCTGGAGATCATCAATGGCCGGTTTCAACGCGATCATGAAATCAGGGCATCCGCCAACACTCGTCGCTTCCTTCCTGTATTTTGATTTCTGCTTCGCCGTATGGGTGCTGAACGGAGCCATGGCGCCGTTCCTGTCGGAAGCCTTTCACCTGACGCCGCAGCAGACCGGCTTCATGATCTCGCTGCCGATCTTGGCGGGCGCCCTGATGCGTTTCCCGCTGGGCGTCATCTCGCAGTACATCGGCCGAAAGAACGCCGCGCTGATCGAAATGGGCGTCATCATGATCGCGATGGCCTTCGGCTTCTTCTTCGTCGATAGCTTCAACATGGCGCTTGCCATGGGAGTTCTTCTGGGCATCGCCGGTGCGAGCTTCGGCGTGGCGCTTTCCCTCGGGTCCGGCTGGTTCCCGCCGGAACACAAGGGCTTGGCGATGGGCATCGCGGGTGCCGGCAACAGCGGCACGGCGCTCGCCACGCTGTTCGCTCCGGTGATCGCGACGAAATACGGCTACCACACGGCCTACGCCGTCGCGGGCTTCATGATGCTGCTGCCGTTCTCCGTCATGTTGATCTTCGCGAAGGAGCCGCCGGATAACGAGCACCAGTCGGTTCTCGAACACATCAAGTGCCTTTGGGAAGGCGACGGCTGGATGTTCAACTTCGTCTACATCATCACCTTCGGCGGCTTCATCGGTCTTTCCGCCTTCCTGCCGACGTTCTTCTACAATTCCTTCGGAATGACAAAGGTGCAGGCTGGCGTCTACACCACGCTGGCGACCTTCATGGGCAGTGCCACCCGCGTGCTCGGCGGCTTCGTCGCCGATCGCATCGGCGGCATCGTGACCCTCTCGGTCGTGTTCCTCGGCGTCATCGCGATGTTCCTCAGCCTGACGGCGACCCCGTCACTGACGATCACCGTGCTCCTGTTCATGGTCTGCTTTGCATTCCTGGGCATGGGCAACGGCGCGTTGTTCCAACTCGTGCCCCTGCGCTGGCCGTTCTCGACGGCGGTGGTTGGGTCGATGATCGGTGAGATCGGCGCACTCGGCGGCGCGATCCTGCCGAACGTGATGGGCTTCTCGAAAGAGCACACCGGCTCGTTCGCGATGGGCTTCGTCATCTATGCTGGCATCGCTGCATCCGTTCTGGCTGCATTGATGGTCGTCTCGCGCTTCTGGATCGGCAAGTGGATCGGCAAGGGCGGCAAGGCTCTGTCCACCAGCCCCAACCTCGCGCCGGGCGTCGGCGCCGACGGCTCCATCGCCGCCTATTGATCGATCTCGGCGGCGACAGGCCTGCCTGCTGCCGCCCTCCATCGCACCGCAACGGGCGAGCCTTCATCAGGGCTTGCCCGTTTTGCGTTCCTTATGACCTTGAAGGGTTCAATACGGGCCGCAAACGCGCTACATGCCGGCTACCGCGCGCCCGCGCACAGTCCACCCGATCGCTGAAATGCAGTTCCTCGACCAAGCCCGCGTCTATCTCCGCTCCGGCGACGGCGGGGCCGGTTGCGTGTCCTTCCGTCGCGAGAAGTTCATCGAGTTCGGCGGCCCCGATGGCGGCGATGGCGGCAAGGGCGGCGATGTCATCGTCGAGTGCGTCGGCGGCCTGAACACGCTGGTGGACTTCCGCTACCAGCAGCACTTCAAGGGCAAGACCGGGATGCACGGCATGGGTCGCAACCGCGCCGGCGGCAAGGGCGCCGACGCCGTGCTCAAGGTGCCGGTCGGGACCCAGCTCCTCGACGAGAACGAGGAAGAGCCCTTCGCCGATTTCACCGCGGTCGGGCAAAGCGTGCGCGTGTGCCGGGGCGGCAACGGCGGTTTCGGCAACGCTTATTTCACCACCTCGACCAATCGCGCACCGCGTCGCGCCAATCCCGGCGAGGACGGCGAAGAGCGCACGGTGTGGCTGCGCCTGAAGTTGATCGCCGACGCCGGCCTCGTCGGCCTGCCCAACGCCGGCAAATCGACCTTCCTCGCCACCGTTTCCGCCGCCAAGCCGAAGATCGCTGCCTATCCTTTCACCACGCTGCACCCGCAACTCGGCGTTGTTGCCGTGGATGAACGCGAATTCGTGCTCGCCGACATCCCCGGACTGATCGCCGGCGCCCACGACGGCGTCGGTCTCGGCGATCGTTTCCTCGGCCACATCGAGCGCTGCCGCGTGATCCTCCACCTCGTCGATGCCGGCGGCGAGCACGCCGGACGCGACTATGCGACCGTGCGCGGCGAGCTTGACGCCTACGGCGCCGGCCTCGTCGACAAGCGCGAGATCGTCGCCTTGTCCAAGGTGGAAACCGTTGATCCCGAGCACCTGCGCCGGCAGGCCGAGCGACTGCGCCGGGCCTGTGGGCAGACGCCGCTGCGCCTGTCGGCAGCCGCGCGCACCAACGTCACGCAGACCTTGCGCGCCGTGGTCGGCGTGATCGACGCCGGCACGGCGGAGGACAGGGCTGGCGAGATCGTCGAGGCATGGCAGCCGTAGCTGCGGTCGAGCCCGGTCCCGGCAGCATCGGCCCTCAAGGGTCGCCCAAGGCTTGATTGCCGACGCAGCGTGCGGCACGCGGCGATGACACCTTCGTGAACCTCGGCTAGACACGCCTCGTGTCTGCTTTCCAGCAAAGTTTTCCGTCCCGCGACGAACGGCCGGACCTACCCCGCCTCGCCGACTTCCGGCGCATCGTCGTCAAGGTCGGCTCATCGCTGCTCGTCGAGGCCGAGGGGGTGCGCCGAAGCTGGCTCGACGCGCTCGCCGCCGATCTTGCCACCCTGCAGGCGCGGGGCGCGGAGGTGCTGGTGGTGTCGTCCGGCTCCATCGCGCTGGGTCGCCGCATCCTCGCCCTGCCCGCCGGTCCCTTGAAACTGGAGGACAGTCAGGCCGCCGCCTCCGTCGGCCAGATCGCGCTGGCCCGCACCTGGGCGGAAGCACTCGGCGCCCACGGGCTCGTCGCCGGGCAGATCCTGCTGACCTTCGGCGACACGGAGGAGCGCCGACGCTACCTCAACGCCCGCGCCACCGTGGCCCGGCTGCTCGCGATGAAGGCGGTGCCGGTGCTCAACGAGAACGACAGCGTCGCCACGGCCGAGATCCGCTACGGCGACAACGACCGCCTCGCCGCCCGCATCGCCACCATGGCCTCGGCCGACCTGCTCGTCCTGCTGTCCGACGTCGCCGGCCTTTACACCGCGCCGCCCCAGGCCAATCCGCGGGCGACCCTGATCCCGGTGGTTGCGCGCATCACCGCCGAGATCGAGGCGATGGCCGGCGGCCCTGCTTCGGCCCTGTCGCGCGGCGGCATGCGCAGCAAGATCGAAGCGGCCAAGCTCGCCACCACGGGCGGAACAGCCATGATCATCGCCGACGGACGCGTCGCTCATCCGATCCAGCGTCTCGCCGCCGGCGAGGCCTGCACCTGGTTCCTGTCGCCGTCCAATCCGGTAACGGCGCGCAAGAAGTGGATCGCCGGGCAGGTCGAGCCGCGCGGCACCCTTTGGATCGATCGCGGCGCCGCCCGCGCGGTGGCCGCCGGCAATTCGCTGCTGCCGGCCGGCGTCACCCGCCTCGACGGACTTTTCCGGCGCGGCGACTGCGTGCTGATCCGCACGGACGAGGGTGAGATTGGGCGCGGGCTGGTCG
This sequence comes from uncultured Beijerinckiaceae bacterium, assembly GCA_964245015.1. Lineage (GTDB taxonomy): Bacteria > Pseudomonadota > Alphaproteobacteria > Rhizobiales > Beijerinckiaceae > RH-AL1. Next base: position 14,202 of record CAXTMA010000013.1, read on the forward strand.
CCTATTCCGCAGCCATGGCCGAGCGCATCATCGGCCGGCATTCCAGCGCGATCGAGGAGGTTCTGGGCGCGCCCGGCCGGGCCGAGCTGATCCATCGCGACGACATGGTGCTCGGCAGGGATGCGGATGGACCGGGCGGAACGTGAAAGCCGCCAACTGCCGGCCGACGTGGTCAGTCGCTTGGGACGCAGTCCTCCGAACGCAGCGCCGCGAGGCCGGTCCGCGATACGGTGGATCCGTTCGCCCGCTCGAGATGGAACTCGCCCTCGCCCGCTTCGAGGGATCGCACGATCCTGGTCGCCTTGCTGATCGCGTCCTCGTCCCGAGCGGCACCGATGCAGATGATCGTCCCGACCTGGCAAGTTCCAACGGTCAAGCGGTAACGTTGTTGCGGGCTGTCCGGCATGCACGGCTCATGGTCAGTGTGGAGGCTTGCCAAATGTTTGGTCAAACGTTCGGCAAATGCAAGCAATTGTTAATCATTATGCTCGATCATCCGCATCGCTGGGGCTGCAGGGCGGGCAGCCAACGACACGCACACACTCGCCGGACGGGTCGCGTCGGCCCCGAACGGGATTGACGTCGACCAGCCGGCCGGCATCAGGTAGCGGCGTGTTTCGCTTCGGCCGGCTCCTCGCTCACCTCGCCTGCTCGCTGAGCCTTGCCGCTTGGATCACCGCCTGTCCCGTCGGCCGCGCCCGCGCCGACGCGGTCTGGCGCCGCGGCGAAACGATGGAGCCGGCCTCCTTCGACCCCCACAAGGTGTCCACGGTCGCCGAAGCCCGCGTCCTCGACGAGCTTTACGAGGGGCTCACCGTTTACGACGGTGAAGGCAACCTGCAGCCGGGCGTCGCCGCGAACTGGGACGTCAGCGCCGACAAGCTCACCTACACCTTCCACCTGCGTGCCGACGCGCGCTGGTCGAACGGCGACCCGGTCACGTCGGGCGACTTCGCCTACGCCTTCCGCCGCCTGATGGATCCCAAGACCGGTGCCCAATATGCGAGCATCCTGTACTCCGTGAAGAACGCCCGCGGCGTCAATACCGGCGGCCTGCCGGTCGAGGCCCTGGGCGTGCGCGCGCCCGACGACCGCACCTTCGTCATCGAGCTGGAACATCCCGCGACCTATCTGCTGGCGCAACTCACCCATTTCACGGCCATGCCGCTGCACCGCGCCGAGCTCGACCGGTACGGCGACAGCTTCGCCCGCGCCGGGCGAATGATCGGCAACGGCGCCTTCCTGCTGCGGTCCTACGTTCCCAACGACCGCATCGTGATGGCCAAGAACCCCTTCTTCCACGATGCGGCCGATGTGGCGCTGGAGGCCGAGATCATCCTGCCGATGGAGGACGCCTCCGCCGGGCTGCGCCGCTTCATCGCCGGCGAGATCGACTCCTTCCCCTCGGTCCCCTCCGACGAGGTCGGCTTCGCGCGCGAAAGGCTCGGCGCCGACCTCCACCAAGCACCAAGCCTTGGCAGCTACTTCTACGCCTTCGACTGCCGGCGGAAGCCCTTCGACGACGCACGGGTGCGCACCGCCCTCGCCCTCGTCATCGATCGGGACTTCCTTGCCGGCACGATTTGGGGCGGCACCATGCGGCCCGGCTTCTCCTTCGTGCCGCCGGGCATCCCCGCCTACGGCGCACCCTCGACTGTCACGTGGCGGAACGAAAGCCCCTTCGCCCGTGAGGACGAGGCTCGCCGCCTCCTTGCCGAGGCCGGCTACGGCCCGCGCAACCCGCTGCGCCTGACCTTTCGCTACAATCAATCGGAGAACCACCGGGCAACGGCGATCGCGGTCGCCGACATGTGGCGGGTGCTCGGCATCGAAACGAGCTTCATCGTCACCGATGCGGCGACGCACTACGCCTTCCTCGCCTCGGGCCAGCCTTTCGAGGTGATCCGCTCCGGCTGGTTCGCCGATTTCGCCGACGCCCAGAACTACCTGTTCCTCGCCGAAAGCGGCAACAAGGGGCTGAACTACGCCCACTTCTCCGATCCGGCCTTCGACGAGCTGATGCGCCAAGCCGAGGTCGAACGCGACGACAACAAGCGCGAGGCGATCCTGCACCGGGCGGAAAGCCTGCTGCTGACCAAGCAGCCCTTTCTCGTCCTGCTCACCTACGAGGCGGTCAACCTCGTCTCGCCCAAGCTCAGAGGCTGGTCGGCCAACATCATCGACCACCATCCCGGCCGCTACGTGTCCAAGGCGCCCTGAAAGGACGCCCTGAGCGCTGCGGGCGGATGTTCTACCGCCGGACCAGCACCACGCCGGCGACGAGCAGCGCCATCCCGAGCAGGCGCGGCAGGTCGACGCTCCGCTGCGCGAGGCCGAGCCAGCCGAACTGGTCGAAGGCGACGGACGCGAGCATCTGGCCGGCGACAAGAAGCGCGATGAAGGTCGCCGCGCCCAGCCTGGGCACGAGCAGGATCGCGAGGCCGATGAAGACGGCACCGAAGATCCCGCCGCTCCATGCCCACCACGGCAGGCGCGCCGCCATGCCCGGCGTCGGCAGGGGATCGCGCAACGCCACGGCGAGCATCGCCATGCAAGCGACACCGACCGCGTAGCTGACGAAACCCGACCAGGCGGCCGAGTTCAGGGCTTGGCGCAGGTTGGCGTTGAGCACCTGCTGCACCACGAGGCTGACGCCGGCGGCCATCGCCAGCAGAGCCGGCAGGAGAAGTCCAGGCATCCGTCAACATCCCTTCCGGCCGGCGCCGGTCCCCGCGCCGCTCGACACGGCCGGCCTCGCCGCCCTAATCTCGGCCGGCAGCTTCCAACGCCAAGGCGCCATGATCCGGCTCATCGTCATCCGCCTGCTGGCCGGCATCCCGACGGTGTTGGCGGTGATCGCCCTCGCCTTCTTCCTGATGCGGCTGGCGCCGGGCGGTCCCTTCGATGCCGAGCGCGCGCTCGACCCCGCGATCCGCGCCAACCTCGAACACATCTACGGCCTCGACAAGCCGCTGGTCGAACAGTTCGGCCTCTACCTGTGGAGCCTCGCCCACGGCGACCTCGGGCCAAGCCTGCATTGGCGCGACTTCACCGTGAACGAGCTGTTCGCCCTCGCCCTGCCCATTTCCGTCCGCCTCGGGGCGGAAGCGCTCGCCCTGTCCTTGACGATCGGCGTGTCGCTCGGCCTCGTCGCGGGTTCGGCGGCCGGATCGCGGGAAAGCGACGGGCGGCGCGCGAGGCGCGGCGGCGGCGCGTTGACCGTTCTCGCCCTTCTCGGTCTCGCCGTGCCCACCTTCGTGATCGCGCCGCTGCTGCAGGTGTGGTTCGGCCTCGATCATCATTGGCTGCCGGTCGGCGGCTGGGACGACGGACGGTGGTCCCATCAGGTTCTGCCGGTGCTGACGCTCGCCCTGCCGCAGGTCGCCATCATCGCCAAGCTGACGGAAGCGGCGGTGCGCGACGCGCTGGCGGCGCCGCACATCCGCACCCTGCGCGCCTTCGGCCTGCCCCGGCGCACGATCGGCCTGCATGCGTTGCGCGGCGCCCTGCTTCCCGTGCTGTCCTATCTCGGCCCGGCGGCGGCGGCGCTGTTGACCGGGTCGATCGTGGTCGAGACCATCTTCGGCATCCCCGGCATCGGCCGATACTTCGTCGACAGCGCCCTTTCGCGCGACTACACGCTGACCATGGCGACCGTGATCGTGGTGGGGGCGATGATCGTTGTGCTCAACCTCGCCGTCGATATCGCCTACGGCCTCGTTGATCCCCGGGTCAGGCACGGGTGAGCATCATGGATGGGCGGATGTTCCCCTGTCATGTTTGACGCCGGCGTGTGGTCGGGTTTCCGCCGTGATCCGACGGGGGTCGCGAGCCTGGGCGCCCTGCTGCTGGTGGCCCTGCTCTGCTTCGGCTCGCTGGCATGGTCGCCCCACCCCTACGATGCGGTGTTCCCCGATTACGTGATGGCGCCGGCCTCGCCACTCGCCCATCCGTCCTCCGCCGAGCGCGACGCCGGCCTCGCCGCGCTGGGCGCGCGGGCTCACTTGAAGGCGTCGCTGGACGAGAGCGGCGGCGCGACGAGGCTGCGCCTCACCGATTCGCAGCCGATCGATCTCCGCGTGCTGCGCTACCTCGAACGCTCCGACCTGCTCCGCCTCGCCGGTCAGCCGGTTGCGGAGAACGGCGGCCGCAGCCTCGTCGTGCCCGTCACCGTCAGGCACAACGTGTTCCTGTTCGGCACCGATGCCAACGGGCGCGACCTGCTCACCCGCATTCTCGTCGCCGGCCGCATCTCGCTGGCGGTGGGGGCGCTGGCCTCCGCGGTGGCGCTCGGCATCGGCGTCGCCTTCGGCGCCGTCGCCGGCTACGTCGGCGGGCGCACCGACGCCTTGATGATGCGAACCGTCGACGTGATCTACGCCCTGCCCTTCGTGTTCCTGGTGATCGTGCTGCTGGTTCTGTTCGGCCGCTCGCTGTGGCTCATCTTCGTCGCCATCGGCGCGGTGGAATGGCTCGACATGGCGCGCATCGTACGCGGCCAGACGCTGACCCTGAAGCGCCGCGAGTTCGTGCTCGCCGCGGAAGCGCTGGGGGAGCGCGGCGGGCGCATCCTCGCCCGCCACATCGTGCCCAACATGAGCGGACCGATCGTCGCCTACCTCGCCCTTCTCGTGCCGCGCGTGATCCTCGCCGAAAGCTTCCTGTCGTTCCTCGGGCTCGGCGTGCAGGAGCCGCTGACGAGCTGGGGCATCCTGATCGCGGACGGCGCCCGTCACGTCCAGGGCTCGACCAACCTGCTGGTATTCCCCGCGCTGGCGCTGGCGATCACGGTTGTCGCCGCCAACCAGCTCGGCGAGGCGATCTTGCGCGCCACCGATGCCGGCCGGGGATGACGGTTACCGCGCCGGCCGGCGAAGACGAGCCCCTGCTTCGCTTTGACCGCCTCGCGGTGCGTTTCCAGGCGGTCGAGGCCGTGCGCGACCTGTCACTGACGGTGGCGTCGGGCGAAACGGCGGCGATCGTCGGCGAAAGCGGGTCGGGCAAGAGCGTCGCCATGCTGGCGGCCCTCGGGCTGCTGCCGGGCGCCGCCGCCGTGTCGGGCAGCGTGCGTTTCGCCGGCCGCGAGTTGATCGAGCTCGACCGTCGCGGGCTCGACCGCATCCGCGGCAAGACCCTGTCCATCGTCTTCCAGGAACCCCAGTCGGCGCTCGACCCCTTGTTCACCGTCGGCTCGCAGGTGGGCGCCGTGCTGCGCAACGGTCGCGGACTCGGACGTGGCGCGGCGATGGCGCGGGCGATCGAGCTGCTCGACGAGACCGGGCTCGACGAACCGGCCCGGCGCGCGCGCGCCTACCCCCATGAGCTTTCGGGCGGCCAGCGCCAGCGCGTCGCCATCGCCATGGCGATGGCCTGCGAGCCCAGGCTCCTCATCGCCGACGAGCCGACCACCGCACTCGACGTCACCGTGGCGGCCCGCATCCTCGACCTTCTCGCCGAACTGAAGACGCGCCACGCGATGGCGCTGATCCTGATCAGCCACGACCTCGGCCTGGTGCGCCGCGTCGCCGATACCGTGCACGTGATGGAGCGCGGCCACCTCGTCGAGAGCGGTCCGGTCGGTGTCGTGACCCGGCACCCGCGCGATCCCTATACCATCAAGCTGCTCGCCGCCGACAAGCTGCCGCCGGCCGCGCCGCGGTCTCCCGTGACCGCATCGAGCGACCCGCTGCTGCAGGCGGACGATCTCCGCGTCCGCTACCGCCTGCGCGGCGGCATCCTGCCCGGTCGGACGCGCTGGTTCACCGCTCTCGACGGCGTCTCGCTCAAGCTCGATCGCGGCGAAACGCTGGGCGTGATCGGGGAGTCGGGATCGGGCAAGTCGACCCTCGGACGGGCCGTGCTGCGGCTCGAACCCGCGACCGGCTCGCTGCGGTATGCCGGCCGCGACCTGCAAGCGCTGCCGGCGGCGGAGCTGCGCCCGCTGCGGCGCGACCTGCAGATCGTCTTCCAGGATCCCTTCTCCAGCCTGTCGCCACGCCTTGCGCTGGGTGACATCGTCGGCGAGGGCCTGCGCATCCACGAGCCGGCCTGCGGCGCGCGGGAACGGGCCGAGCGCGCCATCGCCGCGTTGAGGGAGGTCGGCCTGCCGGCCGCCTTCGCCACCCGTCGGCCGCACGAGCTGTCGGGCGGGCAGCGGCAAAGGGTTGCGATCGCCAGGGCGATGATCCTGTCACCTCGCCTGGTGGTTCTCGACGAGCCGACCTCCGCGCTCGACCGCTCGGTACAGGCCGACGTCATCGCCCTGCTCCGGCGCCTGCAGGACGAGCGCGGCCTGAGCTACCTGTTCATCACCCACGACCTCGCTGTGGTGCGCTCGCTGGCGACCCGCCTCGCCGTGATGCAGCGGGGGCATATCGTCGAAACCGGACCCGCGAGCGAAATCCTGGGCAAGCCGCGGCACGCCTACACCGCGCAGCTCACCGCCGCCGCGGCCCTGCCGCCCTAGAGCATCGGACCGAAAAGTGCGCAGCGGTTTTCGGACAAATCCGATGCGGCACAGCGACTTAGAGCATCGAACCGGATCCGATTTCGGGTCCGGTGCTCTTGTGACGGCAACGAGCGGCGGCGATCCGCCTGAGTGCCGCGAAGGCTGCCACCGGGAAATCGCCCCTAAGCCGGGAGAACTGATGCCGCGGCGCCACAGGGCTTACGATTGCGGTTCACCCTCGTTCAACCATCCGTCGTTTGCGGATATGGTGAAACGATCATAAAGGCGTTCCGGACGCGCCGAAGGGAATTCGATGTCGTCTCGCCGATGGCCCGCCATTTTCAAAGGTGCGATCTGCGCCCTGCTCGGCGCGACCGCGCTGTCGGCTTGTTCCATCGTGCCCTCCTCCGGCCCGAGCCGGGAGGCGGTGGTGTATGCCGGAGCCAAGCAGGTCCCACCCTATCTTCTGATCCGGCTGTCGGATTTCGTCATCCAGAAGCTCCAGCGCTTTCCCGGTCCAAGCCTTTACGGCAAGTTCGGCGACTATCGCGGCGCGCAAGAGCAGATCGTCGGCATCGGCGACACGCTCACCGTGACGGTGTTCGAGGCGGCCGGCGGCGGCCTGTTCTCGCAGCCCGTGGCCGATGCCAAGTCGACCGGCTCGCATTCGATCCTCCTGCCCCAGCAGATCGTGCAGCGCGACGGTGCGATCACGGTCCCCTACGCCGGCCGCATCGCGGTTGACGGCCGCAACACTCACGACATCGAGCGCGATATCGTCCAGAAGCTCACCGGCAAGGCGATCGAGCCGCAGGTAGTGGTGGCGCTGTCGCGCAATCTCGCCAGCGCGGTGACCGTGGTCGGCGAGGGCGTGCAGGCCAAGGGCACCTTCGTCGCCGGCGGTGACCCGCTGGCCGGCACGCAACGCGTGCCCCTGCATGCCGGCGGCGACCGGCTGCTCGACGTGATCGCCGATGCCGGCGGCATCAGGACGCCAGCCTACCAGACCTTTGTCGAACTGACGCGCGGCTCGCGCACGGTGCGGGTGCCGTTCCAGACCCTGCTCAACGACCCCAAGGAAAACATCTACGCCCGCCCCGACGATACGCTGACGTTGATCAGCTACCCCCTGAGCTTCACCACCATCGGCGCGACGGGCGGCAATGCCGTCGTTCCATTCAGCTCCGTGGGCATCAACCTCGCGGAAGCGATCGGCAAGACCGCTGGCTTGGCCGACGGTCGCGCCGATCCCGAAGGCGTGTTCGTGTTCCGCTACGAGCCGGCCAACGTCGTGCGCGACTATCCCGGCCTGACGCCGCAGCAGGCGGCGCTCAATCTCGTGCCGGTGGTGTACGCGCTGAACATGCGCGATCCCCGCTCGCTGTTCCTGACGCGCAAGTTCTCGATGCACGACAAGGACATCATCTACGTATCCAACTCGCCCTATGTCGAGATCGGCAAGGTCATCGCGATCTTCAACGCGCTCCTCGGGCCCGTGCTGAACGGCGTCAGCCTCGGGCAGAGCGTTGCAAACGCGACGGCAAGCAACACCAATCTCTCGACGCTGGCGAATACCGCAAGCACGAACTCGGCCTTCACGCAAACGACGCAGACGACCATCGGCGGCTCGACTGCGGCCGCTTCGGGGTTGTAGGCTGATCCCGGATCGGGAGGTACGCGGCGGCTTTCGGATCAGATTTGATGCAATGCAGCGACCTCGCGCATCGGACCGAAAGATACGCAGCTTTGCTTTGATCCGCTGCGAAGGCGTACTTCAGAGCCTTGGATCTTATCCGAAATTGGGATCTACTTCTCGGATGCTTTCGCAACCGTGCTGCGCGCATGTTTGCTGCGGTGGCGCGAAGGAGCCCGTTCCGCTTTGGCGGGCGTGACCGGTGGCGACTGGGCAATCACCTGCCGCTCGTGCTCGGCCTGCAGCCGGGCGGCTTCGGACGCCGTGACCGGCACACCCATCGCGTAGGGCGTGAGGTCGCACAACAGGCCACCGCCGCAGGGCGGAGGCGCCTCGGCATGCTTGGGAGCCTGCGGGCCACCGATCGCGCTGCAAAGGATGCCGCCGCACTCGCCCTCGCGGAAAAGCGACTTCTGCGGCGGCTGCGCGGCCGGGGCCTGTGATCCACCGATGATGCCGCAAAGCACCCCGCTGCAGGGTCCTTCGGGAAAGAGCGGTTTCGGCGCGGCATCCTGCGCCAGCAGCGGCGACGCCACGGCCATGCTCCACAAGGCCGTGGCGAGGCATGCCGAGGGGAGCAGGGATCGGGAAGCGGCGGCACGGTTGGGCATGGATCACCTGCGGGGTCGAAGCGCGAGGAGCTCGCTTCTTACGAGCGCAGGTGGCAAAAAGAAGTCGCCGGGACGCAACAGATCGCCCCGCAACGCCTCAGCCCTCGCTGGCAAGGGGACCGCGCGTCGTATCCAGTCCCTTGACGAGCGGCAGCCTGACGGTGCTGCCGCCCGCGGCCGATTCGTAGATCGCCGCCATCACCTTGAGATCGGCCAAGCCTTCCTCGCCCGGCGTGTGCGGCTCGCGGTTGGCGCGGATCGCCTCGGCGAAATGGTCCATCTCCACGGCGAACTGGTTCTTGGGCGTCCACGTCCGCTGCTCCATCGACGTCGCCCCGCCGACCTTGCGGCCGATGTGCATCACCAGGCCGCTGTAGGAGAAGGCCGGGTCCATGCCGAACCAGCCGTCGGTCGCCGCGCAGCGCAGGCGGCGATCTTCGTGGAAGGAATAGCCGGAGGTGCCGGTGGCGATCACGCCCGAGGGGAAGCGCAGGGTGAAGGTGGCGATGTCCTCGATCTCGCGGAAACGCGGGTCGCCTTCGGGCTGGGTGATGCGTCCCGTCACCTCAATTGGTTCCTCGCCGGTCAGGTAGCGGAAGGCGTTGAGGCAGTAGATGCCGACGTCGGGCAGCGACCCGCCGCCGGCCAGCGCCTTGATCTGTCGCCACTGGCCGGCGACGTCGTTCTGCCCGTTGACCGCCTCGATCATGCGCAGCTCGCCGTAGGTCTTGGCCCGAGCCATGCCGATCAGGGCGCGATGGGCGGCATCGTACTGCAGGCGATAGGCGATCATCAGCTTGCGGCCGGCGTCGCGGCAGGCCTTGATCATCCCCTCCGCCTCGGCGACCGTGCTGGCCATCGGCTTTTCGCACAGCACATGCTTGCCGGCCGCCGCCGCCCGCTGCGTGAATTCGAGGTGCTGCGAGTTCGGCAGCACGATGTAGACGATGTCGACGTCGGCGTTGTTCCTGATCTCGTCGAAGCTCCTGTAGTCGTAGACGTGGCTTGCCGGCACGCCGTTCTGCGCGGCGACCGCCATCGCGACGTCGCGGTGGCCGCTGACGAGACCGGCCAGCCTGACGTTCTTGGCCGAGCCGAAGGCCGGCACGATCTGCTCCAGCGTCAGATGCCCGACGCCGACCACCGCCACGCCCAGGCGCTTGCCCGGCGGCTCGCGGTTGGGCAACGGCTCGGCACCCTCGCCCGGCGCGTGCAGAGGCGCCATCTCGACCTTGCCATCCCTGGCGGCGCCGAAGAACCCGGGCTGCTGTTCGGCCGGGGCGGCCGCGACCGGCATCGCCAGCCCGGCAGCGGTGGCCGTTCCGGCGGCGGCGATGATGCGGCGTCGTGTCAGCTCGGACATGGCGATGGTCTCCCGTTTGACCGGCGTAACGGGATTGGCGGCGTGCCGTTCACGGCGGGCGGTGACACGAAATCGCGAACGGCCCGGCGACGCCGCAGCCTTGCAGGCACCGGCTTCGTCTCAGGGCTCGCGCGAGCCGCCGCGGAAGCCGGTCGCCAGCACGTAAAGCTCGGCCGAGTCGGCGCGGCTCGCCTTGGGTTTGACGTGGTGCACGCTGGCGAAGTCGGCCTTCAGCCGCCGCAGCAGCTCGCCCTCGGTGCCGCCCTGAAACACCTTGGACAGAAACGCCCCGCCCTCGGCGAGCACTCCACCGGCGAAGTCGACGGCGAGTTCGGCGAGGCCCACGATGCGCAGGTGGTCGGTCTTCTTGTGGCCGGTGGTGTTGGCGGCCATGTCCGAGAGCACCACGTCGGCCTTGCCGCCCAGCATCGCCCGCAGGCGCTCGGGCGCGTCGGAATCGAGGAAGTCGAGGACGGCGAAGTCGACGCCGGGAATAGGGTCGATCGGCAGGAGGTCGATGCCGACCACCTTGCCGACGCGCCCTTCCGTCTCGCCGCGGGCGGCGCCGGTCTTTTTCGCCGCGATCTGCGACCAGCCGCCCGGCGCGGCGCCGAGATCAACGACGCGCTGGCCCGGCTTGAGGAGGCGGTATCGCTCGTCGACCTCGATCAGCTTGTAGGCGGCGCGCGAGCGGTAGCCGTCGCGTTTGGCCTGGGCGACGTAGGGGTCGTTGAGCTGTCGCTGCAGCCACAGGGTCGAGGACAGCGAGCGCTTGCGCGCCGTCTTGACCCGCGTCTTCAGATCGCCGCGCGGGGTGCCGCCTTTCGCTCCCTGCGTCACTCAGCGCCCGTCCCGCGACCACATGCGATCGGAGGCCATCAAGCCCATCAGGATGCCTTCGCGCAGGCCGCGGTCGGCGACGCGGACGCGCTCGCAGGGGAAGGCGCGGCGGATCGCTTCGAAGATGGCGCAGCCGGCGAGAACCAGGTCGGCGCGGGCGGAGCCGATGCAGCCGTGGAGCGTGCGCTCCTCGAACGACATGCCGCGCAGGTCGGCGATCGTGGTCGAGACCGCGTCATGCGACATCCACAAGCCGTCGACCCTGCGCCGGTCGTAGCGCCCGAGGCCGAGGTGGATCCCGGCGATCGTGGTGACGGTGCCCGACGTCCCCAGAAGGTGGAAACGCGAACAGCGCGTTTCGCCGGCGACCGCCGCCACGAAGGGCGCAAGCTCCTCTTCGACCCTGGCGACCATCGCCTCGAAGATCGCGGGCGTCACGATCTGGCCGCCGAACTGCTCGGCCAAACGCACGACGCCGACCTTCATCGACCGCCACGCCCGGATCCGGTCGCGCAGCGCTCCGTCGACGCGACGGTCGCGCCGCCATCGCGCCGGCTCCTCGCGGGCCAGCCAGACCATCTCGGAAGACCCGCCGCCGATGTCGAAGAGCACGATGCCCTCGGCCTGCGGGTCCGTCAGCGCGGCACAGCCGGCAGCCGCGAGGAAGGCTTCGGTTTCCCGGTCGACGATCTCCAGCTCCAGCCGCGTCGCTTCCGCGACCCGATCGAGGAACTCGTCGCTGTTCTCGGCGGCGCGGCACGCCTCCGTGGCGACCAAACGCGAGCGGGTGACGTGACGGACCTGCATCTTTTCGCGGCAAATCCGTAGCGCGGCGATCGTGCGCTCCATCGCCGCCTCGCTCAAACGTCCACCGGCGGCGATGCCTTCGCCGAGCCGCACGATGCGGCAGAAGCTGTCGACGATGCGGAAGGCGGCTGGCTCGGCCCCCTCAATCGGCTGGCGGGCGATCAGCAGCCGGCAGTTGTTGGTGCCGAGGTCGAGCGCGGCATAGATCGGCCCCTGCCCGCCGCCGCGCGCCGCCAGCGAAGCAGCGTGCGATCCGAGCGCCCCCGCAACGAAGGGAGCCGCCCGGTCGGCGACCGTCGATTCTGCCGTGGAACCCGCATCCTGCGCGACCGCGTCGCGCAAGCCACGCGAAGGGCGCGGCCAAACGACAGAAGATCCCGATCCGTCCATCCGCCGAGGGGCTCCCGCGTGACAGTTCCGATGTAGCGCTACAGCAGCGCTAGATGTAGGTACGGCGACATCGCCTGTCCAAGAATATCGCGCGACCTTCAACACTTGATGACTCCGCCGCTTGAATATCGCGGTCACGGCGCGGCGGAAAGAACAACGAGGGCGACGATCTCGGCGACCTGCTGGACGGTGCCTGCGACATCGCCCGTGTGCCCGCCGATCTGACGCCAAGCGAGGGCGGAGGTGGCCAGCGTCGCCGCGATCGCAAGCGCGAGTGCCAGCGCGACCCGCCCGCCGGCGATGCGATCCGCCGCGATGGCCCCGAGCGCGAGGGTGAGGGCTGCCGCGCCGCAGGCCGCGGCAGGCCGGATCGCCGTTCGCACCGCCTCGGCCCCCAGCCCTTCCGGCCGGGCTGGCGGCAGCAGCACGAGAGGCACCAGGCAGGCCGCGCGCGACAGGGCGGCCGCGAACACCAGCGCAACCGCGCCCTCAACCAGCGAGCGCCCGGCGATGGTGGCGAGGCTCGCGATGCGCAGGACGAGCGAGAGCACAACGGTTGTCGCCCCAAAGGCGCCGACCCGGCTGTCGCGCATGATGGCGAGCTTGTGCTCCCGGCTGCGGCCACCTCCGAAACCGTCGGCGCAATCGGCGAGCGCATCCTCGTGAAGGGCTCCGGTCACCGCGACCCCGGCCGCGACGACCAGCGAGGCGACGACGGTGAAGGACAGGCCGGCGCGGCTGCCGGCCAGCAGGACGCCGGCCTGGAGGAGACCGATCAGCGCACCGGCGACCGGGACCATCGTCGCGGCGGCAGCGAGGCCCGATCCGCCAAGCTCGATCTCCCGCGCGGTGGCCGGCACCGGGACGCGGGAAAAGAAGCGCAGGCAGATCAGGAGATCGGCAAGGAGGTTCATCGGGCCATGGGGCACGGCCTGACCATCGACCGCAAGCTGTCCCGCCGCTTCCACGATCCTGGCCGAACATAAAAAAAGGCGGCGGGTTTCCGCCCGCCGCCCTACACCCCCCACCGCTCGTGTCTCGCGGGAAGTGGAGGAGGATCTCTTCGCGCGGCCCGGCAGAACCCGTCGCCGCGCTTCGTGTCTTGCCGCAAGCCCCGAAGGCGGTGGTTAGCCCGGCGGCATGGGAGGACCGCAGGATCCCCAACCGCGCAACCTCGCCTTTCGCCAATGAGGTAGGCAACGTCTCCGGATCGTCCGGCAACCTCCTGCCGGATCTTCGGTTTTCCCCGCCGGCGCCGCTTTACAACCCGGCGAGGTAGCGGGTGGGATCGACCGGCGTCGAGCCTTTGCGCAGTTCGAAGTGCAGTTGCGGCGAGGCGACGTTGCCGCTTTGGCCGGACTTGGCGATCGTCTGGCCACGCTTCACCTGCTCGCCGCGCCGCACCGATATGTCCCCGTTGTTGGCGTAGGCGGTCACGAAGCCGTTCGGATGTCGGATCAGAACGAGATTGCCGAAGCCCTTGATCTCGCTGCCGGCATAAGCCACCACGCCACTTTCCGCCGCCTTCACCGACGTGCCTTCCGGCACGGCGATGTTGATGCCGTCGTTGCCGCCGGACTTGAAGCCCTGGATGATGCGACCGTGCGCCGGCCAACGGAACTCGGGATTGCCGTTGGCCGACACCTTGTCGGCGACGGCTGGCGGCGGCAGGCTCGCGGTCGGCGTCGGGTCGATCGTCGCCTTGCGAGGCGCTTCCTCGGCCTTGGCCACCCGCACGGGCTGTTCGCGCGGCGGCGGCGCGGCGCGCGCCACCTCGACCGGCGGCACCACCTTCTTCGCGGCGCGCTGAGACGCGAGATCCATCCGGGCCACCTTGCGGGCTGCCTGCACCTCTTCGGCCTTGGCCAATCGTTCCGCCTTGGCGCGCTCGATACGCGCCATCGCCGCCTCGCGTCCGCGCGGCCGCACCGGCTCGGGCGGCGCAGCCCTGGCCATCCGCATCCGGTCCGCCTCCTCGCGGCGGGCGAGCTTCTCGCGCTGCGCATCCTCACGCCGGGCCAGCCTCGAGTCGGCGTGCGTGGGCGGCTCGACCTGGTCATGCCTCGCCAGCAGCCGGGCGCGGGACGAATGATCGCGCGGCCTGCGGGACGGCGGTTCGGCCACCGCGGCGACGCGACCGCCACCGTTGGCGTTGTAGACCGGGATCACCAGCCGGGTGCCGGGCTGGATTTGCGCGGGCGAGGACAGGCCGTTCTCATGCAGCAGCGCTTCCGTGGGCACGTTGTAGCGCTGGGCGAGAACGCCGGCCGTGTCGCCGCTGGCGGCGATCACGGCCATGCCGCCCTCGGCCGACCAGGTCCCGTGACCCGAGGGGGCTGGGATCGAGGCGGTGCGATCGGTGCGCGGCGGCACATAGGTCGAAGCAAGGCGCGGGCTGGCATGCGCCGGCGTCGCATAACCGGCCATGCGCCGCGGCGGCAGGTCGGACTCCGACGGCGGCGCCAGCGGGCGCGACTGGATGGCACCGGTGCGCACGGGACGGTAAGGCGGCGGAGGCGGCAGATCGCGGCTGGCGACATCGCGGCCCGGCAGGCTGCGGCCGGACAGATCGCGGCTTGGCAGATCGCGGCTTGGCAGGTCGCGCCCGCCGTAGGGTGCGCCTGGTTCGCTCGACGCGGAACGGAACGGATTGCCGAGCGGATCGCCGACGAAGCGGCTGCTATCGGCGCAGCCGGCCATCAATGCGGCGGCGAGGGCAACAAAAGCGAGGCGGGCAGCGCTAGACACGCCGAACCGATGTGGAACTTTGCACATGACGCAACCTACGTACGCGGTGTCAGTGACCACATTTGCTATGCCGCGAGTTAAAGCCGGGTTTAAGATGAATGCCGGCTCATGAAAAAGCCTCGGAGGTAAACGTTAAGGCGACGCAAGTATTGATCGCGCCCGGGCGCGTCCGCCGATCGAGCGAGGCCGCATCGGCAACGGCGACGGGGCCCGCGCGACCGAATGCGCAGGGGTTTCCGGCATATGGCTTGCGCCGCCCGCGCTCCATCCCACATGGTGGGCGAGACACCTCGGTCGTGCCGCTTCGGGCGACCGTTTGCCTGGGCTCCTCAGCAGATGCGCGATCCCTATACGATATTGGGCGTCACCAAGACGGCGAGCGCCGCCGACATCAAGAAAGCCTACCGGCGCCTTGCCAAGCAGTTTCATCCCGATCAAAGCACCGATCCCAAGGCGAAGGATCGTTTCGCCGAGGTCGGGGCCGCCTATGAGATCCTTGGTGACGAGAAGAAGCGCGGCTCCTTCGACAAGGGCGAGATCGACGCCGAGGGCAAGCCGAAGTTCCAGAACTTCGAAGGCTTCACCGGCGCCGGCGCGCAAGGACGGCCAGGTTTCGAGGGGTTCGATTTCAATTTTGGCGGCGGTGCGGCGCGCGGCCGTCCCGGTTTCGATGCCGGCGACATCTTCTCCGACCTGTTCGGCGGCGGCGGCAGCCGCAACGCACGGCCCGGCGGCTTCGGCGGCGGGACACCGATCCGTGGCGAAGACGTGCAGGTGGACGTCACCGTATCGCTCGCCGACAGCGTTCACGGATCGCGCACGCGCGTGATGCTGCCGACCGGTCGGGAGCTGGAAGTGTCGGTGCCGGCCGGGATGGAGGACGGCAAGCAGATCCGCCTCAAGGGCCAGGGTCAGGCGGGCGTCCGCGGCGGTTCGACCGGCGACGCGCTGGTGACCGTGCACATCGCCCGCCACCCCTTCTTCCGACCCGATGGCGCCGATCTCCGCCTCGACCTGCCCATCACGCTGTACGAAGCCGTGCTCGGCGCCAAGGTCAACGTACCGACCCTCGAAGGCAAGGTCGAGATGAACATTCCTGCGGGAACGGACGGCAGCCGAACCTTGCGCCTGCGCGGCAAGGGCCTTGCGACCGGGCGAGGCACGCGCGGCGACCTTCTGGTGGCCCTGCGCATCGTTCTGCCCGAGGATGCCGCCGTGGTTCTTGCCGAGACGGCACGGGGGATCGCGGGAAAGCCCTACGATCCCCGCAAGGCCCTGGCGTAGGCCCGAGCGTCGTCCGGGAGGACGGTTGCGCCCTCCTCCCGAACGACGGAAGCGGCCGTCACATCGGCGGCGTGACGCCGTCCTTGCCGATGGCGAGCAGCTTGGCTGTGAGCTTGTCGCCGGTCTTGACGGCGACGGAGAAGAACGCCGCGCCCGGCTTCACGATCGCCTTGTCGGCCGGCACGAACTCGACGATGGGAGCGCTCGGGGGCACGGTAACGTCGAGGCTTTGGCCATTGTCGTAGGTCACGGCGATCTTCTTGCCATCACCCGTGCCGGCGCCGGTCTTGACCGTGCCGTTGGTCATCGCGCTCTTGGTCATCGCGCCGGAGCCTGCCGGCTTGACCGTACCGTTGGTCATCGCGCTCTTGGTCATCGCCCCCGAACCGGACGACGACTTGATGGTGCCGTTGGTCATCGCGCTCTTGGTCAGGCCGCTGCCCGCAGCGGTGGTGTCCTGGATCGAATCCCAATCGTAGTGCCCCTCGCCCGTTCCTTTCATGGAGGCGGGAAAGATCACGACTTCCAGCGCCACCGGCGGCTCGCCCTTGGTGGCGGTGCCGATGAACTTGCCGTCGGTGACGTTGTCGAGGCTCGACTTGACGACGTAAACGAAGGCGGTGTCCGGGGCGAGCGCGACGGTCCGGCTCTTGCCGTCGGCCGCCTTGATGGTCACGCTTGCGTCGGTCGCCGACACGACGGTGCCGCGAACGCGTTCGAGCTGCGGCGCCGCCGAAGCCGACGCGGTCAGGGTCGCGAGGGCAAGCGCGGCGGATAAACTGCGGATCATGGACTCTCCTTGCGTTGTGGTCTGGGCTTTATGGAGCCGGCCGGCGCCGACACAAGTGTGTTGACGTCGATCGGATCGAGAGCGATCGATTTTCAGCCTTGAGGAACGGCCGACTCGGCCACGATCGGGTCGGCGTAGGCCAAGCCGAGATCCCAGGGGAAATGGATCCAGGTCTGCTGCGGCACTTCGGCGATCATCGTATCGACCAGCGCCCGCCCGGCCGGCTTGGCATAGACGCAGGCGAAGTGCGCGCGCGGCAACAGGCCGCGCAGCAGGCGGACCGTCTGCCCGGTGTCGACGAGATCGTCCACCACCAGCAGCCCGGCGCCACCCTCGTTGAGGAAGACCGGCGCCAACGGCTTCAAGATCGCAGCCGCCCCCTGCGTCGTTTCCCCGTGATAGCTGGCGACCGACACCGTTTCCACCGTACGGATCGACAGCTCCCGCGCCACGATCGCCGCAGGAACGAGGCCGCCACGCGCCACGGCGACCAGCCCCGTCATCGCCGGAAGTTCGCGCAGCCGCAGGGCGAGCGAGCGGCAATCGGCGTGGAAGCGATCCCACGAGATCAACAGCGTCCGCCTGGACTCGCCCACCCCGCTCACCTCACCCGGCCGCGAGCTCGGCAACCATCGCCCGCACGGCCGTCGCGACCGCCTCGACGTTGGCCGCATCCTTGCCGCGCACCACGATCTCGTTGCGGAAGCGCCCGTCCCGATAGGACGGATAGGAGCCGATGCTGACGTTCGGATTGGCTGCGGCGATGCGACCGAGGGCGGCGGCATAGGCGCCCTCGGCCAGCGTATCGGCGGCGATCGAGCAGGCGGCCGTGCGGGCACCGCCGACGAGCTGCGGCGAGACGGCCTCCAGCATCGCCCGCATCACGACCGGCACGCCGGCCATCACGATGACGTTGCCGATCCAGAAGCCCGGCGCCTTGGA
>CAXTMA010000014.1:0-31634 GCA_964245015.1 uncultured Beijerinckiaceae bacterium
CGGCGACCGCCGCGGCGGCGACGAAGATGTCGGCCGGCAGCGCCGCCTCCACCGCGGCCAGCATGGCGGCCGCCGTCTCGACGCGGACCACGGCGACGCCGGGCGGGTCGGCAAGCGCCACCGGGCCGCTGACCAGCACCACCTCCGCCCCCGCGGCGGCGGCGGCCGAAGCGATGGCGTGCCCCTGCTTGCCCGACGAGCGGTTGGCGATGAAGCGCACGGGATCGATCGGCTCATGGGTCGGGCCGGAGGTCACGACGACGCGGCGCCCGGCCAGGGCGCCGCCCGGCAGGGCGAGCACGGTGTTGCCGCCGGCCAGCGCCGCCTCGACGGCGGCCACGATCGCGAGCGGCTCGCTCATCCGCCCCGGTCCGAACTCGCCGCAGGCCATCGCGCCGCGCTCGGGGCCGCAGAACAGCACGCCGTCGGCGCGCAGCCGCTCGACGTTGCGCCGCGTCGCCGGGTGCAGCCACATCCGCAGGTTCATCGCCGGCGCGACCAGCGTCCGCTTGTCGGTGGCCAGCAGCAGCGTCGAGGCGAGGTCGTCGGCGAGCCCGGCGGCCATCTTGGCCAGCAGGTTGGCGGTGGCCGGCGCCACCACCACGAGATCGGCCGCTCGCGACAGCTCGATGTGCCCCATCGCCGCCTCGTCGGTGAGCGAGAACAGCTCGTCGTGCACCTCGTGGCCGGCGAGGCCGGCCAGCGACAAGGGGGTGATGAAGCTCTTCGCCCCTTGCGTGATCACCGGGCGCACGGCGGCGCCGCGCTCGCGCAGCCGGCGCACGAGGTCGAGCGCCTTGTAGGCGGCGATGCCGCCGCCGACGATGAGAAGGATGGTCTTGCCCTGGAGGACGGCCATGGCGGACGTCGGCCCTCGCGCTGCCTCACCTCAGGATGTAGTACACCACGGCGATCACCAGCGCCCACAGCGCATAATGAGTATAACGCTGCGCCCGCGCCTGCACGCTGGTGAGTTCGCGCAGGGCGTCGTCGGAGAATTCGACGCCGTTCTCCATCATGTTTTCGAGCTTGACCGCCGTGCGCTCGGCGCGCAGCAGCGCCTGCGGCAGGCCGGCGGTGAACTTGGCCAGGGTGCCAAGGCCCGCGCCGACGTCCTGGAGGCGGCCGAGCGGTCCGAGGTTGCCCTCGATCCAGGTGCGCACCACCGGCTCGGCCGTCGACCACATGTCGAGGCGCGGATCGAGCGAGCGGGCGACACCCTCCACCACCACCATGGTCTTCTGCAGCAGCACCAGCTCGGTACGGGTTTGCATGTCGAACAGGCCGGTGATCTCGAACAGCAGGGTCAGCAGGCGCGCCATGGAGATCTGGTCGGCGGTGCGCGAATGGATGGGCTCGCCGATGGCGCGGATGGCCTGGGCGAAGTCCTCGACGCGATGCGAGCGCGGGACGTAGCCGGCCTCGAAGTGCACCTCGGCCACACGCCGGTAGTCGCGGGTGATGAAGCCGTAGAGGATCTCGGCGAGGAAGCGGCGCTCGTCGCGCCCGAGCCGCCCCATGATGCCGAAATCCACGGCGGTGAGCCGCCCGTCGCGGTCGACGAACAGGTTGCCCTGGTGCATGTCGGCGTGGAAGAAGCCGTCGCGCATGGCGTGGCGCAGGAACGACTGGATCACCGTGGCGCCGACCTTGCGCAGGTCGCAGCCGCGCCGCGCCAGGCCGGCGACGTCGCTGAGCTTGGTGCCGTCGATCCATTCCAGCGTCAAAACCTCGGCGGCGGTGCGGTCCCAGTCGATGGCGGGGATGCGGAAGTCGCTTTCGCCGGCGACGTTGTCGGCGAACTCGGACGCCGCCGCCGCTTCCAGGCGGAAATCGGTCTCCATGCGCAGGCTGCGCGCCAGCGTTTCCACGACGCCTTCCGGCTTGAGCCGGCGCAAATCGGGGAAGCGCTTGGCGATCAACTTGGCGGCGGCCTTCATGTCGGCGAGGTCGCGTCCCAGCCTGCGGTCGATGCCGGGCCGGCGCACCTTGACGGCGACGTCGCGCTCGCCGAGCACGTCGCGGATGCGCGCCTTGTGCACCTGGGCGATGGAAGCGGCGGCCACCGGCTCGCCGAAGGATACGAACAGGGTTTCGAGCTTGGCGCCGAAGGCCCGCTCGATCTGGGCCACGGCGACGGCTCGCCCGAAGGGCTCCATCCGGTCTTGCAGGCGTTCGAGCTGGCGCACGACCGCCGGCCCGACGAGATCCGGCCGGGTCGCCAGGAACTGACCGAGTTTGACGTAGGAGGGCCCGAGCCGGCTGACGGCGGCGGGCAAGGCGTCCAGCGCCGAGCCCGATCGCTTGCGCGCGACCAGCTTGGCCAGCGCCAGCGGCAGGCGGGCGTTGGCCGGCA
This sequence comes from uncultured Beijerinckiaceae bacterium, assembly GCA_964245015.1. Taxonomy (GTDB): domain Bacteria; phylum Pseudomonadota; class Alphaproteobacteria; order Rhizobiales; family Beijerinckiaceae; genus RH-AL1. Next base: position 2,357 of record CAXTMA010000014.1, read on the forward strand.
GGTAGGCCGGCTCCATGTCGGAGAACACGCCGGCCCGGGCCAGCGTGAAGCCGGCCCGGGCCAGCCTGGCGAAGGACCCCAGCGAGAAGATCACGGGCGGCTCACAGTTTCCAACCCGTATGTATGGCCACGACGCCGCCGGTGAGACGGGTGAAGCGCGTCCGCGCGAAGCCGGCCGCCCCGATGATCGCCGCGAACTCTTCCGCACCGGGAAAGCGGCGGATCGACTCGACGAGGTATCGGTAGGAGTCGACGTCGCCGGCCACCGCCCTGCCGATCTGCGGGATGACGTGGAATGAATAAGCATCGTAGATCTGGCGCAGCACCGGCAGGTCGACCTGGGAAAACTCCAGGCATAGGAAGTGACCGCCGCGCTTGAGCACGCGATAGGCCTGTCGCAGGGCGACATCGATGCGCGGAACGTTGCGGATGCCGAAGGCGATCGTGTAGGCGTCGAAGCTTCCGTCGGGGAACGGCAGATCTTCGGCGTTGGCCTCGACAAAGGTCAGTCGGTCGGCGATGCCGCGGGCCTGGGCCCTCGCCCGCCCGACGTCCAGCATGTCGGCGCTGATGTCGAGCACGGTGACGGACGTGTAGGGGCATCCCGCGCGCAGCACGCGGAAGGCGACGTCGCCGGTGCCGCCGGCCACGTCGAGATGCTTGAAGCTCGCCTTCTTGGGTGGGTTGACGGCGGCGACGAGCCGATCCTTCCAGGCGCGATGGAGACCGCCCGACATCAGGTCGTTCATCAGGTCGTAGCGGGCGGCGACCCTGTGGAAGACGTCGTCGACGCGCGCCTGCTTCTCATCGAGCCCCACGCTCTCGAAGCCGAAATGAGTGGTGCTGTCGTTGGGACGGGTCATCTCGGCTCGGACATGATCGATTCTTGAGGACGCGTCGCCATTGCGCTCGCTCAAGCGCCAGCCCGGCTAAGCAGGTTCGCGTTGGCAGGCCAACGCTTCACCTGCTGAGTCTTTTGCCATGCCGCAGGTTTGGATCGCAAAACCGCGGGGCACTTTTGCGAAACCTGCTTAGGGCGAGGCGGCTCCCCGGCGGCCTTATAGCCGCTGCCCGCCGGTGTGGCTACGCGGCGCCTCCGACGAGGTCGAGACGCAATGTCGCTTGCGCGATCATTGGCCGACCGGCCCGTTGACGTCGCTCCCCGGTTACCGATGTGTGCGAGCGACACCCGCGCCCCTTCAAATGAGGACAGATCATGACCGACACGACCCTTCGCGCCATTCTTCTTGCCGGCGCCGTGCTTTTCGCCGGCTCGGCCGCAGCCCAGCCGCTCACCGTCCAAGCGCAGCTCGCCGCCGATGCCGAGACCCCGCCCAACGCATCCAAGGGAACGGGCAAGCTGACCGGCACCTTCGACCCGGCCTCGGGCAAGCTGAGCTATGACGTGACCTACGCCGACCTGACCGGCCCGGCCACGGCGGCGCATTTCCATGCCCCCGCCCCGGTCGGCAAGTCGTCGGGCGTCGAGATCCCGATCAAAGGTTCGATCGCGAGCCCGATCAAGGGCGAGGCGACATTGACCACCGATCAGGCCCGCAACCTGACGGAGGGCATGACGTATTTCAACATCCACACGGCGGCCAACAAGGCCGGCGAGATCCGCGGTCAGGTGATGGTGTCGAAGTAGCCGCACTCGGCGTCCGGGCTGCGGCGAGATAAGGGTAAGCAGGTTTGGATCGCAAAACCGCGGGGCACTTTTGCGAAACCTGCTTAGATCCCGGGCCGATCACCTTGACGGCAGCCGTCGATGGAGGGCGGACGGCAGGCGAGGGAACCCTTGAGGTTGTCGGACGAACGCCGACATGGTGCTCTGGGCACCGCGACCATCATCGGCTGGCCTGCGCTCGATGGCCTCGCCCGCCGTCCTCGGCTTCGCCGATGCCGCGGCTCGCCGGTGCCGCCGTGAAGCAATGCGGCGATACGCTGCCAAGGAAATGCTGCCAAGGAGCTGCATCATGACGCGCCCTCGCGAAGAGCCCGAACCTCACTTAGCCGACTTGCAAGGGACTGGTTCCCGGCCCGGCCGCGGTCGCATCTACGGCTCGATCACCGAAGTCATCGGCAACACGCCGCTGGTCCGCCTCGACCGGCTCGCCAAGGCCGAGGGCGTGAACGCGACCCTTCTCGCCAAGCTTGAGTTCTTCAATCCGACGGCCAGCGTCAAGGATCGCATCGGCGTGGCGATGATCGATGCCATGGAGCGGGACGGCACGATCGTGCCCGGCCATTCGACGCTGGTCGAGGCCACCTCCGGGAACACCGGCATCGCCCTCGCCTTCGTGGCGGCCGCGCGCGGCTACAAGCTCATCCTCGTGATGCCCGAGAGCATGTCGGTCGAGCGGCGCAAGATGCTGCTGCAGCTTGGCGCAACCCTGGAGCTGACGCCGGCGACGCTGGGCATGAAGGGCGCCATCGCCCGCGCCAACGCCATTCTTGCGGAAACGCCGGGCGCCGTGATGGCACGGCAGTTCGATAACCCGGCCAATCCGGCGATCCACGCGCGTACCACCGCCGAGGAGATCTGGACCGACACGGGCGGCGTCATCGATGCCTTCGTGGCGGGCGTCGGCACGGGCGGCACCATCACGGGCGTCGGCGAAACGTTGAAGCCGCGCCGGCCGGCGATGAGGGTGATCGCGGTCGAGCCCGCCGACTCGTCCGTGCTGTCGGGCGGCAAGCCGGGTCTCCACAAGATCCAGGGGATCGGCGCCGGCTTCGTGCCCGGAGTGCTCGACCGGGGGGTGATCGACGAGGTCGTCACCGTCGCCAACCAGACGTCGTTCGATTACGCCCGCAAGCTCGCCCGGACCGAGGGCATCCCCGGCGGCATCTCGTCGGGCGCGGCGGTGGCAGCCGCTCTCGCCGTGGGCGGGCGGCCCGATTTCGCCGGCAAAACCATCGTGCTGATCATTCCGTCCTTTGCCGAACGTTACCTCTCGACGGCGCTGTTTGACGGCGTATAGTCGCGGGAACTGCGTTTGGCGCTCGCTGTTCGGCATCAGAGTTGCTTGCGTACCCCCCGCTGGCTCAAGAACAAGGATGTTGTGATGCACCTGATCGCACTTGTTGTCACCGGCCTCGCAGGTGCCCTTCTCGCGGGATCGGCGGCCGTCGCTGCCGCCCAGCAGCGAAGCCGCGAGGTTCTCGTTCCCGTCCGAATCAAGCGTCGGCGGAACTAGAGACTGCTGCCCTCGCAAGGGGCAGTCTTTGGTTCTCAGTCGAAACATCCGTCCGTTGCTTTTCGCAAGATCGAAGCCGACTTTCGCGCTCGCGCCTTTCCAATAGCCTTCCGGGTTTCGCGAGTTCTCGGAACGCTGAAATTGTCGTGCCACGTTCCTGGTATTGGCAACCCTGGTATTGGCAACCGCACCGGCTTCCGACTCCGTTGACTGTTCCAAGCGCAAGATCATGGCGCAATCGACGTGACACAGGCACTCGTCGTCCTGGTGCGATTCCCATGCTCATCGAGGACGAGGAGCCATCACCGGTCTGAAACGCATCGGCAACGAGGCTGGATTGCACCTGCGAACGCGCCTCACGGCTAGATCTGAGAGTGTCGTCGAAGGACTGTTCGCGCCACCGGCAGGATGTGTCCGATCCTGCAACCGCAGGCTCTCGCATCATCGATCTCGCCCTTGTGTTGACCGCGCCGGCTCGTTGGTGCGATAGCGCCGTCGAGTGAGACAGGACGCACCATGGCCGCAGCACGCTACGACATTCTCGGCCTGGGCAATGCGATCATCGACGTCATCGCCCAGGTGCCCGACGAGTTCATCGCGGCGCACGCCATGACCAGGGGCGCGATGACGCTGATCGCCGAAGCGCCCGCCGAAGCGCTCCTCGCGGCCATGGGGACAACAACGACCGTGTCGGGCGGCTCGGCCGCCAATACCGTCATCGGCGCGGCACAGCTCGGTTGTTCCGCCTGCTTCATCGGTCGGGTCAGGGACGACCGGCTCGGCGAATCGTTCACGCAGGACATCCGGCGCGCCGGCGTGGACTTCCCCGTCCCCCACGCCACGGCGGGCCCCTCCACGGCGCGCTGCTTCATCCTGGTGACGCCCGATGGGCAGCGCACCATGAACACCTACCTCGGCGCCTGCCAGGACCTGTCGGAGGCCGACATCGATCCGGCAACCGTGGAAGGCTCCGCCATCGTCTACCTCGAAGGCTATCTTTGGGATCCGCCCGAGGCGAAGGCCGCCTTCCTCAAGGCGGCCCGCATCGCCCACGGCGCCGGACGCAGGGTGGCGCTGAGCCTGTCGGATGCCTTCTGCGTCGACCGATACCGAGACGAGTTCCTCGACCTCGTGCGCGGACGCGACATCGACATCCTGTTCGCCAACGAGGCCGAGTTGCTGAGCCTGTACCGCGAGACCGACGTCGGCGCGGCTATTGCCCGGCTTAACGGGGAAGGCCTGCTTGCCGTGGTGACCCGCTCCGAAAAGGGTTGCGTCGTCCTGGCGGGCGGCACGCCGCTTCCTGTGCCGGCGGCGCCGGTGAGCGCGGTGGTGGACACGACCGGTGCCGGCGATCTGTTCGCCGCCGGCTTCCTCACCGGCTTGGTGCGCGGTCTCGACCATGCCGCTTGCGCCAAGCTCGGGGCGTTGGCGGCGGCCGAGATCATCCAGCATATCGGCGCCCGTCCGCAGGTCGACCTGAAGAGGCTCGCCGCCGCCAACGGTCTGCACGTCTGATCCGACGGCATTTTCCGGCCTGCCCGCCGGGCCGGCCCCATTGAGGGTTTGCGTCGCTCCCCCGCCCCTGGAACAATGGCGGAAAGGATGTGTTTGCGCTTGGGTTCGGGGGGTCGGCAGGTGTCAGCAGCGCAGCTTAAGAGCCGTGTTACCGAAGGACGACCCTACCCGCTGGGCGCGACCTGGGACGGCCGCGGCGTCAACTTCGCGCTGTTTTCGGCTCATGCGACCAAGGTGGAACTCTGCATCTTCAATCATTTCAGTGAGAAGGAGGTCGAGCGGATCGAGCTGCCGGAGTTCACCGACGAGATCTGGCACGGCTACCTGCCCGACGCCCGGCCCGGCACCATCTACGGCTATCGCGTGCACGGCCCTTACGAGCCCGAGGTCGGCCATCGCTTCAACCCCAACAAGCTCGTGCTCGATCCCTACGCCAAGGCGATCGAGGGACAGCTGCGCTGGCACCCGTCCGTGTTCGGCTACACGATGGAAACCGGCGACGACCTGACCTACGACACGCGCGACAGCGCCATGTACATGCCCAAGGCGCGCGTCATCGACCCGGCTTTCACCTGGGGGGCCGATCGCAAGCTCTACACCGCCTTCGACCATTCGCTGATCTACGAACTGCATGTCCGCGGCTTCACCAAGCAGCACCCGCAGGTGCCCGAGCGCCTGCGCGGCACCTTTCGCGGCCTGATCCAGCCCGACGTCATCAACCACATCAAGTCGCTGGGCGTGACCGCCGTCGAGCTGATGCCCATTCACATGTTCATCAACGACAACAACCTTCTCGAGAAGGGCCTGACGAACTACTGGGGCTACAACTCGCTCGGCTTCTTCGCCCCCGACCGCCGCTTCGCCAGCGTTTATGACTTCGCCTTCTCCGAGTTCAAGGAAATGGTCAACCATTTCCACGACGCCGGCCTCGAAGTCATTCTGGATGTCGTCTACAACCACACCGCCGAAGGGAACGAAAAAGGCCCGACCTTTTCCTTCAAGGGCATCGACAACCTTTCGTACTATCGGCTGCTGCGCGACAAGCCGCGCTACTACATCAACGATACCGGCACCGGCAACACGCTGAACCTGTCGCACCCGCGCGTGCTGCAGATGGTGACCGACAGCCTGCGCTACTGGGTGCAGGACATGCACGTCGACGGCTTCCGCTTCGACCTCGGCACCATTCTCGCCCGCGAGGATTACGGCTTCGACGAGGGCGGCGGCTTCCTCGACTCGTGTCGCCAGGATCCGATCCTGTCGCAGGTGAAGCTGATCGCGGAGCCGTGGGACTGCGGCCCGGGCGGCTATCAGGTCGGACGCTTCCCGCCGGGCTGGGCGGAATGGAACGACCGCTTCCGCGACAACGTGCGATCCTACTGGGTCGGGGGCCAGCACGAACTGCCCAACCTCGCCAAGCGACTGACCGCCTCGGCCGAGATCTTCGCCCATCGCGGGCGCAAGCCCTGGGCCAGCGTCAACTTCATCACCGCCCACGACGGTTTTACCCTCAACGATCTCGTCTGCTACAACGACAAGCACAACGATGCCAACGGCGAGAACAACCGCGACGGCCATTCGCACAACAGGTCGTGGAACTGCGGCGCCGAGGGACCGACCGACGATCCCGAGATCCTCGAACTGCGCGAGCGCCAGAAGCGCAACATCCTGACGACCCTGTTCGTGTCGCAGGGCCTGCCGCTGATGCTGGCCGGCGACGAGTTCGGCCGCACCCAGCACGGCAACAACAACGCCTACTGCCAGGACAACGAGATCAGCTGGGTCGACTGGAACATCGACGAGGCCGGACGCAAGCTGATGGCGTTCACCCGCAAGCTGTCCCACCTGCGCCAGCATTACGCCATCCTGCGCCGCGAGCGCTTCCTCACCGGGCACTACAACGAGGAACTCGATGTCAAGGACGTGACATGGCTGCGCGCCGATGGCGAGGAGATGCGCCAGGATGATTGGGATACCGGCCACGCGCTCAGCCTCGGCGTGCTGCTCGATGGCCGCGCCCAGGCGACCGGCATCCGGCGGCGCGGCAGCGACCAAACCCTGTTGCTGCAGTTCAACGCCTATCACGAGGCTGTGCGCGTCAGGCTGCCCGAGCTGAGCGGCGGGCGCGAATGGGTCCGCCTCCTCGACACAAACCAGCCCGAAGCACGCGACACCGACGCTTTCGCCTTCGGTCATGACTACGACGTGACCGGCCGATCGGTGGTGATCTTCGCGCTGCTGAGCTGACGGCGCCCGGCGTGCACTTGCTTGCGCTCCGGTCGGACGCAGGACATCGGCCGCATCGAGCGTTGCTGGCAGCCGGCCTCGACGTTTCAAGACAAAGGGTCAGGACGGGGGTGAAGACATGTCGGCATCGCACCGGGCTCTTGTTGCCGCGCAGTTCGGTCCGCACGCCCGCGCCTACGTCGAGAGCAGGGATCACGCGACCGGACGCGACCTGGATCACTTGGCTGAACTCGCCGTTGGGCGGGCGGGGTGCCGGGTGCTCGATCTCGGCTGCGGCGGCGGCCACGTCAGCTCCACCCTCGCCCCGCATGCGAGCGAGGTCGTCGCCTACGACCTCAGTCCCGAAATGCTGGCGGCCGTGACGGCGACCGCGTCCCGACGCGGCCTCGCCAACATCCGCACGCAGCAGGGACAAGCCGAGGATCTGCCCTTTCCCGACGCCTCCTTCGACATGGTCGTGACCCGTTTCAGCGCGCATCATTGGGACGATCTGGCTCTTGGCTTGGCTGGCCTGCGGCGCGTGCTGAAGCCGGACGGCCTCGCCGTCGTGATCGACGTGGTCTCGCCGGGTACGCCCATCCTGCACGATACCTTCCTGCAAGCGATCGAACTGCTGCGCGATCCGTCCCACGTGCGCGACTACAGCGCGGCGGAATGGCTCGGCGCGCTGGAAACGGCCGGCCTGCGGCCGGCGGCGCCGGTGTTCTTCCGTCTGCGTCTCGGATTCGCGGAATGGGTTGGGCGCATCGGTACGCCGGAACCGAGCGTGCGCGCGATCCGAGAGTTGCAACGGCGCATGCCGGCGAGCGTCGCCGAGCGCTTCGCGATCGAGGCGGACGGGTCGTTGACGCTCGACACCGTCCTGATCGAAGCCAGACCGCACGGTCCGCAACCGTGAACGTCATCGGGCTCGCCGGCTGGAGCGGCGCCGGCAAGACGACGCTGATCGTCAAGCTGCTGCCGGTGCTGAAGGCGCGCGGGCTGCTCGTGTCGACGCTGAAGCACGCCCACCACGACTTCGACGTGGACCGGCCGGGCAAGGACAGCTTCCTTCACCGCGAAGCCGGGGCGCAGGAGGTGCTGGTCGCCTCCGACCGGCGCTGGGCCCTGATGCACGAGCTGCGCGGCGCGCCCGAGCCGCGGCTCGGCGACCTGCTGGCCAAGCTGGCGCGCTGCGACCTCGTGCTGGTCGAGGGCTTCAAACGCGACGCCCATGCCAAGATCGAGGTGCATCGGGTCGGCAATGCCAAGCCGTTCCTGTTTCCCGATGATCCCTCCATCATCGCCCTGGCCAGCGACGCGCCGCCGCCCTTCGGTCCCTTGCCGCGCGTCAACCTCGACGATGTCGAGGCGATCGCCACGATCATTGTTGCCGCCGCCTTGCCCTTCGCCGAAACGTGCCGCCGTCTCGCCGCCGGGGCGATGCCGCCGGGGCGTATCGCGCCGTAGGGTCAGCCCGCCCTGCCCGCAGCCCGGATCAGGGCGAGGATCTCGCTCGCCGCCGCGCCCGGTGCCTGCCTGTGCCGCAGCGCGACCACGTCCAGCCGGCCGAGCGCCGGCAGGTCGTGCGGCGGCTGCAATGCCGCGGGAGCCAGCCTGCCGGGGACAACGGCGATGCCGAGCCCCGCGCCGGCGGCGGCGAGGAGGGCGTCGACGCCATCGCCGGTGCAGGCAACGCGCCAGGGCCGGGTACCCTGCTCCAGGCGCGCGAGGGCGATCGCGCGGGTGATGCTGGGCGCGGGATGAAGGACCAGCGGCAGCGTCGCCGCCTCCATGGCCGCCTGCGTGCCGATCCAGGCCAAGTCCTCCTGCCAAAGCAGATCGCCGCCGGTTTCGCCGGGCCCGCGCTCGCAGATGGCGATGTCGAGGTCGCCGGCCTCGATGCGCAGACGAAGCGTGGCCGACGACGCCACGGTGAGATCAAGATCGATCTCGGGATGCGCTTGGACGAAGGCACGCAGGACCGGCATCAGCCAGGAAGTGCCGAGGTCGGACGCGGCGCCCAGGCGCACGCGCCCGCGCAGCCGCGTGCCGGCGAAATGGCGCTCGGTCCGCTCAAGCACCTCCAGGATGTCGCGGGCGAAGTCGATCAAGGCCTCGCCCTCCCGCGTCAGCGCCACCGACTGCGTGTCGCGCTTGAAGAGCCGATGGCCGAGGCTCTGCTCCAAACGCTTGATGTGATCGCTGACCGTGGACTGGCGCATCGACAGCTTGCGGCTCGTTTCCGAGAAGCTGTTGCCGGCGGCGATGAAGAGAAAGGTGCGCAGCAGCAACGGATCCAGCATCGCCCAGCGCACCATTACGGATGGTTGGCGCCCGGCCGCTGCGTCTCCCGTATGCGGAGTGCGGAACAGAAGGATCGCCGCAGGCGGCGGTGGCCGCCGTTTCCATTCTCATGATCGGGCGAGCCAATGCCACCCTGTTTCGGCGCGATGCGCGCGACGGTCGCCCCTCACCGCTTCGCGAAGAGGGTACCTCGGGCGCCCATCGTTCGACTGCATCGCTATGCCGGAGCACCCGGCCTTGCACCGGCTCCGGTTCAAGGCTCTACGCTGCTCGCTTGCGTCGGGTTTGTCCGACATCCGCCGCGAACTCTCGGTCCGCTCATCGTCCTCTCCGACCCCGTGCCGAACCGGCGACCTCGCGCGCGATGACGGGCGGAAGAGAGCCCGCCCAGTCCCGGCGCGCTCCTGCGTTGGGTTGCGGGCACACGGGCGCAGGCGCGGTGCAATGTCGACAGTTCATGCGCCTACCGTGGCATCGTCGTCCTTTTCCGCTCTTTCCAACAGCGGATAGCCATGGAAATGCTTATCCTTTAGGAGGAGTCAGCCACTTAAGTCGATGAACGCCATAAAATCGGGCAAGGGGCGAGGGAGCGGAGCTTCATGACAGCCATCGAACATGCCCCAAGGCATGCTGGCAGCGATGTCGGATTCTTCGAGCGCGCGCGCACCGTGGCCAAGCCCGGCTTCAATCGCTGGCTGGTGCCTCCCGCCGCCCTGGCCATCCACCTGTCGATCGGCATGGCCTACGCGCTGAGCGTGTTCTGGAAGCCGCTCGCCAGGGCGCTGCCCGAAGGCGACAGCGCCGCCTGCAAGGGCCTCGGCTTCCTCGGGATGCTGACCACCACGACCTGCAACTGGCCGGACTCGTCCACGGTGGTCGCTTTTGAGCTCGGCATCGTGATCCTCGGCATTTCCGCGGCGCTGTTCGGCGGCTGGCTGGAGCGGGCCGGGCCGCGCAAGGCCGGGCTGGTGGCTGCGCTGTGCTGGGGCGGCGGTTTCCTCATCAGCGCGCTTGCCGTGAACGTGCACCAGCTCTGGCTGCTGTACCTCGGCCTCGGCGTCTTCGGCGGCGTCGGCCTCGGACTGGGCTACATTTCACCGGTCTCGACCCTGATCAAATGGTTCCCCGACCGGCGCGGCATGGCGACGGGCATGGCGATCATGGGCTTCGGCGGCGGCGCGATGATCGGCGCCCCGCTCGCCAACCTGCTGATGAACGGCGGCACGGTCGTACCCAGCTTCGACGTCAGCGGCTTCAAGTCCGCCTCCGGCCAGCCCGGCGTCGCCCAAACCTTCCTGACGCTCGGCTTCGTGTATCTCGTCGTGATGACGATCGGCGCCTTGTCCTACCGCGTTCCGCCGGAGAACTGGGCGCCCGAGGGCTGGGTGGCCCCGACCAGGACCAACCGCTTCATCGCCATCGGCGACGTTCATCTCGACGATGCCCACAAGACGCTGTCGTTCTGGATGATCTGGGGCGTGCTGTTCCTCAACGTCACCGCCGGCATCGCGGTGCTTTCCATCGCCTCGCCGATGCTGCAGACGATCTTCGGCGGCTCGCTGATCGGGCTGGCGCCGGGCACCGCGCCGACAAAGGAGCAGCTCGTCGCCATCACCGGCGTCGCGGCCGGATTCGTCGGCCTGCTCTCGCTGTTCAACATCGGCGGCCGCTTCTTCTGGGCCTCCATGTCCGACAAGATCGGGCGCAAGGCGACCTACTTCACCTTCTTCACACTGGGCATGGTGCTCTACGCATCCGTGCCGCCGCTGGCGAGCGCCGGCTCCAAGGCGCTGTTCGTCGCCGCACTGTGCATCATCCTGTCGATGTACGGCGGCGGCTTCGCCACCGTGCCGGCCTATCTCGCCGACATCTTCGGCACCAAGTTCGTCGGCGCCATCCACGGCCGGCTGCTCACCGCCTGGTCGCTGGCCGGCGTCGCCGGCTCGGAAGTGATCGTGCGGGTTCGCGATGCGGAGATCGCCGCCGGGGTCCCCAAGACGCATGTCTACAATGCGGTGATGTACATCATGGTCGGCGTCCTCGCGCTCGGCTTCGTCTGCAACCTGCTGGTGCGGCCGGTTCACGAGCGCTGGCTGATGCGCAGGGCGGGAACAGCCGGGGCGCTCAACGACGCCGGCCTCGCCGCCGCGCGCGGGCAGGCGCCGTCCGTGGCGGCACCCGGCATCAGCAGCCTGGGAATTGGGCGCGGCGGCATATCGGGGGCAGCGCTGATCCCCTGGCTGATCGTGGCGGTGCCCGTGGCGTGGGGGTTGTACAAGGCCCTGCTCAGCGCCGCCAAGATCCTGAGCTGAGATCCCGAGCTGAAGCCGCGACAGCACTTCCGGGTCTCGCGCTCGGCGTAATTTCACTGGCACCCGGCTAAAAATTTTTCCCCATCCGGGGGATGGGCGCACTCTTGCTAAGACACAGCGTCTGCTGCAGTTTCCGGGCTCAGCGAAAAGCTTGGCGCGGGTCGTTGCGCGACCAGGCCGGCTAAGGGATGGGATCGTGCCGGGCTTTCCGGCCGGACCGGGTGAAGCATGACAGTGCTTCGCCCGAGGCGGCCGCATCGCCGTGCGGGCTGCCACCCGCTCGGGTTGCGAGGAGGGCGGACGTTCATGAAGCATTCGATCGTGTTCCTCGACCGTGAAAGCCTCGGCGCCACGGTGCGCGAACCCGGCTTCGATCACACCTACGTCGAATACGAGGCGACCGCTCCCGGCGAGATCGTGGGACGGCTTCGGGACGCCACGATCTGCATCACCAACAAGGTGCCGCTGCGCGCCGATACGCTGGCGCAACTGCCCGACCTGAAGCTCATCGCCGTGGCGGCGACCGGCACGGACATCATCGACAAGGCCGCCGCCAAATCGCACGGCGTCGCCGTCGTCAACATCCGCAACTACGCCTTCAACACCGTGCCCGAGCACGTCATCGCGCTGATGTTCGCCTTGAAGCGCCAGCTTCTGAGCTATCACCTCGACGTGCGCGACGGCGTATGGAACACGTCGCGGCAGTTCTGTTTCTTTCCCCACGACATCCACGACATCGCCGGCGCCACCATGGGCATCGTCGGCTACGGCGCGATCGGCAAGGCGATCGCCTGGCGCGCGGAAGGACTCGGCATGAAGGTGATCGCCTTCGACACCTTTCCCCAGGACGGGCTCGTCGATCTCGATACCGTCCTGCGCGAGGCCGACGTCATCACCCTGCACGCTCCCCTGACGCCCGAAACGCGCAACATGATCGGCGCGGACGAGCTGAAGAAGATGAAGCGCTCGGCGGTGCTCATCAACACGGCCCGCGGCGGCTTGGTCGACGAGGCGGCCCTGGCGGCCGCGCTCAAGGACGGCACCATTGCCGGCGCCGGCTTCGACGTCCTCACGCAGGAGCCGCCGCGCGAGGGCAATGTGCTGCTCGACCCGTCCATCCCCAACCTCATCGTCACTCCGCACGTCGCCTGGGCAAGCCGGGAAGCCATGCAGATCCTTGCCGACCAGCTCGTCGACAACATCGAGGCCTTCGTCGGCGGCACTCCGCAGAACGTGGTCTGAGTGGCCCCGATCGGAGGGCAGCGCAAGCCCTTTCCGGGGCGGGCGCCCGGTCGGGTCGAACGCAAAAAGGGAGAACGCCGATGGACATTCACGAGTACCAAGCCAAGGAGATCCTGGCCAAGGCGGGTGTCGGCCTCGCCGCCGGCGCCGTCGCCTTCTCGGCCGAGCAGGCGGTTTATGCCGCCACCGAGCTTGGCGGCTGGCGATGGGTCGTCAAGGCGCAGATCCACGCCGGGGCGCGCGGCAAGGCCGGCGGCGTCAAGCTGTGCCAAACCTACCACGAGGTCCGCGAAGCGGCGGAAGGCATGCTGGGACGCAACCTCGTCACGGCGCAGACCGGGCCGGAGGGCAAGCCGGTGCAGCGCGTCTACGTCGAGGTCGCCGACGACTTCGCCAAGGAATTCTATCTCGGCTTCGTGCTCGACCGGAAGGCCGAGCGCATCCGCGTGATCGCCTCGCGCGACGGCGGCATGGAGATCGAGCAGATCGCCAAGGACAATCCGGGCAGCCTCATTACGGTGATCGTCGAGCCGGCGGTCGGCATGCAGCCGTTCGAGGCGCGCGAGATCGCCTTCAAGCTCGGCCTCAACATCAAGCAGGTGCAGGGCGCCGTGCAGACGATCCTTGGCTGCTACCGCGCTTTCCGCGATCACGACGCCACCATGCTGGAGGTCAACCCGCTGGTGCTGACCAAGCAGGGCCGCATCATCGCGCTCGACGCCAAAATGAGCTTCGACGACAACGCCCTCTTCCGGCAGCGCCGCGTCGCCGACATGCACGATCCCGCCCAGGAAGACCCGCGCGAGGCGCAGGCGGCCGAGCACAGCCTGAACTACGTCGGGCTGGAGGGCACCATCGGCTGCATCGTCAACGGGGCCGGCCTGGCGATGGCGACGATGGACATGATCAAGCACGCCGGCGGCGAGCCGGCGAACTTCCTCGACGTCGGCGGCGGCGCCTCGGCCGACCGGGTGGCGACGGCGTTCCGCCTCGTCCTGTCGGACAAGAACGTGAAGGTGGTGCTGGTCAACATCTTCGCCGGCATCAACCGCTGCGACTGGGTCGCCGAGGGCGTGGTCAAGGCTGTCCGGGAGATCAAGCTCGACCTGCCGCTGGTGGTCCGCCTCGCCGGCACCAACGTCGAGGCCGGGCGCAAGATCCTGGCCGACAGCGGCATCGCCCTGCACACCGCCCACAGCCTGACGGAGGCGGCCGAGCTCGCCGTGAAGGTCGCCGCCGGCGCGCGGCCGGTCGCCGCCTGAGGAACCATCATGAGCATCCTGATCGACGAAACGACGAAAATCCTGATCCAGGGCTTTACCGGCGACAAAGGCACGTTCCACTCGCGCGAAGCCATCGCCTACGGCACCAACATCGTGGGCGGCGTCACGCCGGGCAAGGGCGGGCAGCGCCACCTCGACCGGCCGGTGTTCAACACCGTCAAGCAGGCGGTGGAGGCGACAGGGGCGGAAGCGTCCATCACCTTCGTGGCCCCGCCCTACTGCATGGACGCGATCATGGAGGGGGCCGATGCCGGCCTCAGACTGATCTGCTGCATCACCGACGGCATCCCCGCGCAGGACATGATGCGGGTGAAGCGATACCTCCGGCGCTACACCAGGGAGCGCCGCACCATGCTGGTGGGACCGAACTGCGCCGGCATCATCTCGCCGGGCAAGGCGATGCTCGGCATCATGCCGGGCAACATCTACGCCCGGGGCAACGTCGGCATCGTGTCGCGCTCGGGTACGCTCGGCTACGAGGCGGCGGAGCAGCTGAAGGCGCTTGGCCTGGGCGTTTCCACCTCGGTCGGCATCGGCGGCGACCCGATCAACGGCTCGTCCTTCATCGACCATCTCGAACTCTTCGAGAACGACCTCGATACCCACGCCGTGCTGATGATCGGCGAGATCGGCGGCCCACAGGAGGCCGAGGCGGCCGCCTGGATCCAGGAGAAGATGCACAAGCCGGTCGTCGGCTACGTCGCCGGGTTGACCGCCCCCAAGGGTCGCAAGATGGGCCACGCCGGCGCCATCATCTCCGGGGAGGGCGACAGCGCCCGGGAAAAGTCGGAGATCATGGCGAGCTTCGGCCTCACGGTGGCGCCGAGCCCCGGCGAACTTGGCTCGACGATGGCCAAGGTTCTCGGGGCGCGCAGGCAGGCCGCGTGACCGCGCCATCCTTCTTCCGCGCGGCTGGAAGAGGGATTCACGCGGAACGTGGCGGAGAGCCCAGCCGCTTCTTCGATCTTCGGCACCCGCGTTGCCTGCGGCAGCCCCCTCCACCGCCCTCGGCGGTATCCATTCCCCGATCCACGGGGAAGAATTCCACGGTTCCGAAAGAGGGCTTCCCATGAGCTTCACGTTGATCGAGCAGGCGCGGCCCCGGCTGCACCGCTCCGAACTCGCCGTGCCCGGCACGCAGGACAGCCTGTTCGAAAAGGCGGCCAAGGGCGAAGCCGACATCATCTTCCTCGACTGCGAGGACGCCATCGCGCCCGACGACAAGGAGCGCGCCAGGGCCAACATCGTGCGCGGCCTCCGGGAGATCGATTGGGGCACCAAGACCATGATGGTGCGCATCAACGGCCTCGACACGCACTATTGGTATCGCGATGTCGTCGACATCGTCGAGAGCTGCCCGCGCCTCGACATGATCCTCATCCCCAAGGTCGGCGTACCCGCCGATGTCTACGCCGTGGACGCCCTTGTGTCCTCCATCGAGATGGCGACGCGGCGCACGACGAGGCTCGGCTTCGAGATCCTGATCGAGACGGCGCTCGGCATGGTCAACTGCGACGAGATCGCCAAGGCGTCCAAACGCAACGAGGCGATGAGTTTCGGCATCGCCGACTACGTCGCCTCGACGCGGGCGCGCTCCACCTCGATCGGCGGCGTCCACCCGGACTACGGCGTGCTGAGCGACAGGGAAGAAGGGCGCGAGCGCACCTACGACTGGGGCGATCCCTGGCACTACGCCCTGTCGAAGATGATGCTGGCCTGCCGAGCCAATGGTTTGCGGCCCATCGACGGCCCGTTCGGCGACATCGGCGACCCCGAAGGATACAAAGCCGCCGCCCGGCGCGCCGCCGTGCTCGGCTACGAGGGTAAATGGGCGATTCATCCGACCCAGGTGCCGCTGGCCAACGAGGTGTACTCGCCCTCCGAAGCGGAGGTGACGAAGGCCCGCCGGATCCTCGATGCGATGGCGCAGGCCGCGCGCGAGGGCAAGGGCGCGGTCTCGCTCGACGGCCGCCTCATCGACATCGCCTCGATCCGCATGGCGGAAGCCCTGATCGAGAAGGCGAATGCGATCCCCGCGCGGGCGACAGCGGCTTGAGGAGACAGCGGCCAGACACCGACGGGTCGACGCGGCAGGATGAGTGACGCGGCAGGATGGAAAAGGCCCGCTCGAAGGAGCGGGCCACTGTTCGCGCGCCGATGAAAGCTGGCGGCGCGAGGTCGAGCGAAGCGTCGCTCGACTACTTTTTCATCATCATTTTCTTTTTCATCATCATCTTTTTCTTCATCATCATCTTCTTCATCATCATCTTTTTCATCATCATCTTCTTGGCCGGCTTCATCATCATGCGGCGGGGCATCATGCGGCGACGGGGCGCCGGCTCGGCCATCATCGGAGCCGGCGGCGGCGCGGCGGGCGTGAAGAGATGGAGCGGGTCGAGGTCGATCCCGAGCGGGTTGACCTGCGGCGGCACCTGCGCGAAGGCGGGAACTGCGATCGTGAGGAACGCGCCAGCAAGCGCAAGCCTTTTCAAATTCCAAACCATTGCCAAGCTCCTCCTAGAGCATCAAGCCACGAAATTGGCCGGATGTCTGAATAGCTTGGCCGCCGCTTTGTGTCGAGGCGGCGGCGGCGACAAAGTAAATACCGGCAAACGTATGATACATTGCGGCAACAGGTAGGCCGAAAAAAGATTGCGAGGCCGGTCGGCGCTTGACGCGGATCGTCCGCTCATCAGGCCACGTTGTCCGCCGCGGCGGCGCCGCGCGCGCCGAGCGGCTTGCCGCCCCCGGCGGTGGTGTCGCGGCTGGTTTGCGTTTCCATTTCCGCATTGATCTGCGCGCCGAGCAGGAGAACGGTGCTCGACAGCCAGATCCAAGTCATGAAGCCGATCGCGGCGCCCAGCGAACCATATGTCTTATTGTAGTTTCCGAAATGGGAAACGTACCAGGAAAAGCCGTAGGACAGGGCGATCCAGGCGATGGCGGCGATCCCCCCGCCCCAGGTCACCCAGCGCCATTGCGCCCGGTGCCGGCTCGGCCCGAACCTGTAGAGAACGGCGAGAGCGGCCAGCAAACCGACCAGCAGCACCGGCCATCGCGCGACCTCGATGACGAGGTCGGCGACGCTCGACAGGCCCACAGCCGCGAAGATCAGGGGCAGCACGAACGCGATGCCCAGACCGATGAGCAGGGTGAGAATACCGCCGAGCGTGAACGCGAGGGAGGTTGCGGTCAGCCGGATGAACCCACGGGTTTCGTGCTCGCCGTAAACATCGTTGAGCGCGCTCAGCATCGCCTTGGAGCCCTGGTTCGCGCTCCACAGGGCGGCCAGGATCCCGAAGGCCGCGCCCAGGCTGAGACCGCTCGCAGGGCTTTGCGTCAGCCGCTTGACCTGATCGCGAACGATGTCCATCCCGCCGCTGGGTATGAAGCCAGCCACGCCATCGAGACGACCCTGGATGGTCGAAGGGTCGGAAAAGATGCCGTAGATCGAGACGATAGCCGTGATCGCCGGAAACAACGACAGCAGGGCAAAGAAGGTAACGCTCGCCGCCTCCGACGTCAGCTCGTTTTCGGAGAACTTCTTGGCCGTGCGCTTGGCGATCTCGTACCAGCCGCGCGGCGGGATCTCCTCGGGCGTCGCCGCAGTTCGCCCGCTGTCATCGCCTCGGCCGCCCTTTCGCGCCGGCCGTGACCGCTCCTCGCGACTTGGCCGCAACGGGCTGACGCGCCCGGCCTGCTGGCTGCCGATCCGGCGATATGCCAACGCCAGTCCGGCGGCGGAACCGAGGAAGGTGAAAAGAGCCCGTTTTTTCATGGAGCAGAACCCGATCGTCAGCGCCATAATTCCCAGTGGGCTCAGGCGTTGCACGCTCGCGACGCTTCACCAGCGGATCGACTCATCGGTGCCGCCGGACGGTCCGGCGGCACCGGCCTGCTTCAGCAGTCCGACTTGGTGACGGTCTTCGAGTCGCCGAGATCGTTCTCCTTCTTCACCGTCTTGGAGGCGCAGCCGGTGTCGCCGCTGTGCGTTTCCGTAACGGTACGTGACGAGGGAGGCGGGGCGTCGTCGCGATGGATGATCACCTCGTCGGCGAAAGCGGTGCCGGTCGTGAGTGCCATCACAGCCACAAGCGCGAATCTCAGCATTGTCGGACCTTTCATTCTCCCGGCTCGGGCCGACGGGGCCGTGCGATACCGGACGAAGTTGAAATGCCGGAGGTTTGGCGGCCGTTCCAGCGACGAACGGGAGCTGGAGTCTAACAGGCCGGAGCGCGGCTTGGTTGAGCGATCAGAGCTTGCGCAGTTCGACTTCTTCGATCTGGTGCGTCCGGCTCTTGGTGAGGATGAGATTGGCCCGCACCCTGGTCGGCAGCACGTTCTCTAGCAGGTTGGCGAAGTTGATGTCGCGCCAGATGTCCCGCGCGCGCGCTTCGGCGGCGAGGGCGTCGAGGTCGGCGTATTTGCGGAAATAGGATCGCGGGTCGCGGAACGAGGTTTCGCGTAGCCGGAGGAATCGGTCGACGTACCAGCGCTCCAGATCCTCGTCGGCGGCGTGGAGGTAGATCGAGAAGTCGAAGAAGTCCGAGATCGAGGCGGCCGGGCGCGCGTCGCGCAGACCATCCCTGCCCTCCCTTTGGGCGTCCCTGGCGCGGCGCCCAGGCTGCAGCACGTTGAGCCCTTCGATGATGAGGATGTCGGGCCGGTCGACCACAACCCGCTCGGCGGGCACGATGTCGTAGGTCAGGTGCGAGTAGACGGGGGCCTCGACCGCGCGCCGGCCGGCCTTGACGTCGGAAATGAAGCGCAGCAGCGCCGCGCCGTCGTAGCTTTCGGGAAAGCCCTTCTTGCCCATCAGCCCTTCGGCTTCGAGAACGGCGTTGGGGAACAGGAAGCCATCCGTGGTGACGAGTTGCACGCGCGGCGTGTTGGGCCAGCGGGCGAGCAGAGCCTGCATGATGCGGCAGAAGGTCGACTTGCCGGCGGCGACCGAGCCGGCGACGCCGATGATGTAGGGCATCTTGCCATCGTCGGCGCCGAGGAAGCGCTGGGTCGCCTTGAACAGCCCTTGCGTCGCGGCGACGTACAGGGCGAGAAGGCGCGACAGCGGCAGATAGATCGCGATCACCTCCTCCAGCGTGATCGGCTCGTTGATCGATTGCAGGCGGGCGAGATCGTCGATGCCGAGGGTCAGCGGCGTGTCGGCACGCAACGCGGCCCATTGCGCCCGTGTGAAGTGGTGGTAGGGCGAAGCGATAGCCCTTGGACGCTCGCCCACTCAGGTCGGTCCCGATGCAGGTCCGCCGCCGGGGGGGCACGAGCCTCCGCCGGACCCGATGGATCGATCCTCGTCGAGCATGCCACGCCCTCGCCTGGATCGGCCCAAGCAAACCTGAGAATCGAAGGGAAAAGCAGGCCTATAGATAGCCTGCCCGCACCGACGACGTCCTATCGCTTTGATTTCGCCTCGACGCGAGTGAAATCAACCCCGGCGTCCGACAAGCGGGACCGCCGACGCGAACTTGGCGACGTTTCGCCCCCGCCCGAGCGGCAGCGGGTCAGGGTCGCCGCGAAGCCTTTTCCTCATGGCCCGAGCGGCCGGTGCGGCGCTGCAGTTCGCCCATCACGTCGGCGAGCCGAACCCCGGCGCTCTCCAGCACCACCAGCAGGTGGTAGAGAACATCGGCGCTTTCGCCAACGATCGCCTGCCGCTCGCCCTCCACCATGGCGATCACGAGTTCGATCGCTTCCTCGCCGAACTTGCGGGCGACGCCGCTTGCGCCCCGGTCGAGCAGCGACTTGGTGTAGGAGGCCTCCGCATCGCCGCCGGACCGGGCGCGGATGACCGCGGCGAGCGCGTCGAGGGTAAAGGCGCTCACAGCGCCCCCTCGCCGGCCGCGACGGCGATGACGGGACTGAGATGGCTGCCCAACCCGCTGCCGTCGAGGCGCACGGCGAGCCCGGCCTCGGCCATGTGCCGCTTGGCCTCGCCGATCGTGAACGTGCCGAAATGGAAGATGGACGCGGCGAGCACGGCCGTGGCGCGCCCTTCGCGCACCCCGGCGACGAGATGGTCGAGCGTGCCGACGCCGCCCGAGGCGATCACCGGCACCGCGACCGCATCGGCCACCGCCCGCGTCAGCGCGAGGTCGAAGCCAGAACGGGTGCCGTCGCGATCCATGGAGGTCAGAAGGATCTCACCGGCGCCGAGCGCGACGACCTCGCGGGCGTAGGCGACGGCGTCGAGGCCGGTCGGGCGGCGGCCGCCGTGGGTGAACACCTCCCAGCGGCCCGGACCGCTCTGCTTGGCGTCGATGGCGACGACGATGCACTGGTTGCCGAACTTCTCCGCCGCCCGGCGCACGAAATCGCGATCGTGCACGGCGGCGGTCATGATCGACACCTTGTCGGCGCCGGCGAGCAGCAGGCTGCGGATGTCGGCCTCGCTGCGCACGCCGCCGCCGACCGTGAGCGGCATGAAGCAGGCCTCCGCCGTGCGCCGGACCACGTCGAGCAGGGTGCCGCGGTCCTCGTGGCTGGCGGTGATGTCGAGGAAGCACAGTTCGTCCGCGCCGGCGGCGTCGTAGGCCACCGCCGCCTCGACGGGGTCGCCGGCGTCGCGCAGGTCGACGAAGTTGACGCCCTTGACGACACGGCCGTCCTTGACGTCGAGGCAGGGGATGACGCGCGCCTTCAGCATCCGCCGAGCCTAGCCGAAAAGGAGGACCGGCTCCAAAGCCTTCCGCAACAACCTTTCGCCGAAAGAAGAGGGCCGGAGGAACGGAACCGGCTTGTACCTGCCCCATTCGCTTCGGCCCGGCCAGCGATAGGCCGGCAGGGAGGATCACCGATGCGAACTTTGATGAGGTTGAGCGCGGCCTGCGCCGTTCTGACGATGGTGCCGGGTCTTGCCATGGCGCAGAGCCCAACAACGGGAAGCATGGAGAAGAGCGGAACAAAGGAGCCGTCGAGCACCGACGCTCAAGGGGCAAAAAAGGAGCCGATGCAGAACGCCGGCAGCGTCGGCGAGGGTTCCGCAACGAACGGCAAGACCAGCAACACCGGGACTGCCGGCAACACCGGCAAGTAGGCGGAGATCAGGAGGAGAGGAAAACCTTGGCGAAGTCCTGGAAGGCCCGCGCCCTGTGCGACAGCGCCCGCGAGCCGTCGGCGGGGATCCCGTGCTTCTCGGCGGAGGTCATCTCGCCGAAGGTGCGGGAGTGGCCGTCCGGGCGGAAGATCGGGTCGTAGCCGAAGCCGACCGTGCCGCGCGGCGGGAACACCAGGTCGCCATCGACGCGCCCCCCCACCGTGGCGGTCGCCTCGCCCGGCCGGGCCAGCGCCAGCACCGACACGAAGTGCGCCCGCCACGGCTCGACCGCGCCGCGCGCCACCAGTTGCCGGCGAACTTCCTCCAGGGCGGCGGCGAAGGAGCCGGCCGCCTTGGCCCAGCGGGCGGAGAAGATGCCCGGCTCACCGTCCAGCCCGTCGATGCAGATGCCGGTATCGTCGGCGAAGGCGGGCAGGCCGGTCGCCGCGCTGGCCGCCTCGGCCTTGAGCACGGCGTTGGCCGCGAAGGTGGTGCCGGTTTCGGCCGGCTCGGGCAGGCCGAGGTCGCCGGCCGACACGGCATCGAGGCCGTAGGGAGCCAACAGCTCGCGCATTTCCCGGAGCTTGCCGGCATTGTGGGTGGCGATGACGAGCCGGCCGGAGAGCACAGCCGCCATCGCCCCTACGCCAGCGCCTGCTTCTGCAGGGCGACCAGTCCGGCGATGCCCTCCCTGGCCAGCGCCATCATGTTGGCGAGTTCCGCTTCGGAGAACACCGCGCCCTCGGCCGAAGCCTGCACCTCGACCAGCGCCCCCGAGCCGGCGAGCACGAAGTTGGCATCGGTCTGCGCCTCCGAGTCCTCGGCGTAGTCGAGGTCGAGCACCGCCTCGCCGCCGACGATGCCGCAGGACACGGCGGCGACGTGGTCGCGCAGCGGGTTCTCCTTGAGGATGGACCGCGAGCGCATCCAGTCGAGGCAGTCGTGCAGGGCGATCCAGGCGCCGGTGATAGCGGCGGTGCGGGTGCCGCCGTCGGCCTGCAGCACGTCGCAGTCGATCGTGATCTGCCGCTCGCCCATGCCCTGCAGGTTGGTGACGGCGCGCAAGGATCGGCCGATCAGGCGCTGGATCTCCTGGGTGCGGCCCGACGGCTTGCCCGACGACGACTCGCGCCGGGTGCGGGTGTGGGTGGCGCGCGGCAGCATGGCATATTCCGCGCTCACCCAGCCCCGGCCCTGGCCGCGCAGCCACGGCGGCGGCTTGTCTTCGAGCGAGGCCGTGCACAGCACGTGGGTCGAGCCGAATTTCACCAGGCACGAGCCCTCCGCGTAGCGAGCGACGCGGCGCTCCAGCGTTACGGGGCGCATCTCGCTGACGGCGCGTTTCGAGGGTCGCATGGCTGGCTCCAAAGGGATCGCGAAGGCGGGGACCGGGGCTTGGTTAAGCGGCGCACCGGCTCCGCGCAACCCGGCGGGATCGGGCAAATGCGAGGCAACCGCGTCGCCAATCCTTCACGCGGGCGCGCTAGGCTGCGCTGCGGGGGGATCCCGATGACAAGACCTGCCTACGCGCTGATCGGCCGCTCGTATCCCAGCGAAGCCTACGAGCTCTTGTATCGGATCTCGCTGGCGGCCCGCGCGCGGCGGCGAGAGCTGATGCGCTCGACCGAGGCGCGGAGCAAGGCGGGCAGTCCCAAGACGGCGGCCCGGCGTTGGCGCGGCTCCGGCGAGCCGGTCACCCTGCCCGCGCGCCTGGCGCGCTGACGGCTGGGTTGCACCCGGCCGCGAAAGGGACGATTCCGGGTCGCCGTGGCACCGCGCCCCGGATCGTTGCGCGGAGGGAGCCCACGCCATGCCGAGGAAGGTGGATCCCGACGTCGAGCGCATCAAGACCGCGCTGCTCGCGCGGGGATGGCGACGGCACGCCTGGTACGTCTACGCCTGGGCTGATGCGGACCGGCATTACCTCGTCAGCGCCGCTATCGAAAGAGAGCGCAAATCGCGCCGGCTCCACGCGGTGATCGAACTGCACAGCGTCGAACTCGACCGGGTCAGCCACGCCATGTGGGATCATGGCAGGTCGTCGGACGACTTGCCGCCGCCGCGGCGGATGCCGGTCGGCGAGCACCTCAACGACTTCCGCGCCTGCTTCCTATTCTCGACGCGGGCGGAGGTGCCGCTTGACGGCGACGCGGACCAGGCCTGCGCGGCCATCGAAGTGGAGGCGGCGGCGGTCCACGAGCGCTACGGATCGCTCGACAAGCTGATCGCCCTCTACGAAGCCAGGCTGGTCTTCAACGGCCCCCCTCCTCTGCATGCATCTGCTCAAGCGGGACTTCGCCGCGGTGCGCGACCTGCTGGCGGCCGACGGCTTCACCCGCGACAGCGGCGCCGGCGACGTCCGCTACGGCATCCGAAGATATTTGGACGCGCAGGGATGATGACCCGCCCGGGCGAGCCTATTCGCCGGCCGGCAGGCCCTCCGCCCGGATCGGGCCGGTGAGCGGGCGCTCTTCCATCGCCATCATCACCGCCAGCGCGAGGCCCGCGCCGGCCGCCACGATGGCGAAGACGAGGCGAAAGGCGTGCAACAGCGGCGCCATGTCGATGGCGTGGTGGGCGGCGGCATGGGCGGCACCCCGCGTCACCACCTCGTGTGCGGTGCCGCCGCCCAGGATCACGGCGCCGAACACCGCCACGGCGACAGCGCCGCCGAGCTGCCGGCACAGGTTGGCCGTTGCCGTCGCGGTGCCGAGCTGATGCAGGGCGACCGCGTTCTGGATCGACACGGTGGAGATCGGCAGAATGGTGCCGAGCGACGTGGAGATCACCGCCAGCACGAGGCTCAGGGCCCAGATCGGCAGCGTACCCGCCAAAGGCATCAAGAGCAGGGCCGCCGCGGCGGCGAACGGCAGAGCGGCGATCGTCAGCCATTTGTAGTGAGCGTATCGGGCCATCACGCGCCCGGCCATCAGCGCTCCCGCCACCGTGCCCACCGTCAACGGCAGCATGGCGAGGCCGGATCGGCTGGGGTCGAGGCCGCGCACGGTTTCGAACAGGATGGGCACGTAAACGGCAAGCCCGAGGAACAAGCCGATGGACAGCGTGGCCGCGACCGTGGCGGCGAGCACGACCGGGTTGCTCAGCACGTCGAGCGGGATCAGCGGCGAGGGGGTGCGCCGCAGATGCCAGGCGAAGGCGGCGAACAGGGCCACGCTGAGAGCGGCGGAGGCGAACGTCGGCGCCGCGAGCCAGCCGTAGCGGGTGCCGACGCCCGACAAAGTCAGCAGAAGCGTGGTGGTGCCGCCCACCAGCAGCACCGCACCGGGGATGTCGAGCTTGCCCCGGCGCTCGTGGCGCGGCAGGCGGCGCAGGGGCGAGCTGGTCATGGCGTAGGCGGCAAGGCCGAGCGGCACGTTGATCCAGAAGATCATGGACCAGCTCAGATGCTGGGCGAAGAACCCGCCGAGCACCGGCCCCGCAAGGCTCGCGGTCGTGAAGGCGGCGGCGAAATACACCTGCCAGCTCGCCCGCTCGCGCGGGCTCATCATGTCGCCGACGATGGTCTGCGACAGGGCGAGCAGGCCGCCGCCGCCGATGCCCTGCACCAGGCGGGCCCCGACCAGCACGCCCAGAGTCGGCGCCATCGCGCAGCCGATCGAGCCGGCGATGAAGATGGCGATGGCGCCGAGCAGGGCCGGGCGCCGGCCGTAGGTGTCGGCGAGCTTGCCGTAGATCGGCACCGAGCCGGTCGCCGTGAGCAGGTAGGCGGTGACCACCCAGGGGAGATGGACGACGTCGTGGAGATCGCGTCCGATCGTGGGCAGGGCGGTCGCCACGATGGTCTGATCGAGCGCCCCGAGCAGCATAGCCATCATCAAACCATAGACGATGCGCCGGATTTCCGGGCGCGACAGGGGTACGCTCGCGGCGGCGAGATCGCTGATGGTGGGCATGACCTCTATGTCGGCCGTCACCGGCTTGCCGCAAGAGCGAGCCGGCCGGGCGAAGCGCAGGGAGGTCCGGGACCGATCGCGAATGCGGTCGCGGCGTCCAAGCCTTTGCGCCGCCTCGCATATCGAGGATGTCGCTGCACCGTTTCCGGCCCTGCGCCACGGCGAGGCGAAGAGGACGCGGGTCTGCCCTGCGCAGTCGGCGGGCAGCTGTCGCATTCCGGCATCGCTCCGGGGAAAGCATGGCGGGGCGGGTGCGAAGAGCCGCCCGGGCTGCTAGAAACCGTCGGGTCGGGCCCGCAGCGGTCCGGTGCCAAGCAGCCCGGTGCCAAGCAGCTTCGTGTCTTGCACCGCGTTTCGGCGATCAAGCGTCACCAGTCTCGCGAGAGCCTGTTCAGCGTCCGCGTTTGTCCGTGCGTCCCCACACCTTGGAGAACCAACGGTGCTCAGACCCGCGCGGGCAGCCCTGGCGCGCCTGGCCTTTTCCGTGAACGGCTCCGCAGCTTTTCGAGCGGCTTCGGGCGGCGATCATTTGCCGATCGATGCCTCGCTGATGCCGCTCGATCTCGCCGACATCCGCCTGCCCCGCCTTGCCGAGGCGGTTGGGTCGACGGCGGCGATCGCGCTGGCGCGAAAGGCCGACCGGGTCTGGTTCCGGGCGGCCTGATCTTCTCGCGACCTGATCTTCTCGCAACACCGCCGGCGGAAGGCTGATCCGCTCAAATTGACGCCACCGGCTGCTCCTGCGCCAGCTTATCCTGCGTGCGCGTGTCGAAGTCGCCGGCGTCGTGGCGCTCGTGCAGCTGACCGGCCGGTTCGCCAAAGGGGCGGTTGACCATGCGCCCACGCCGCACCGCAGGCCGGGCGGCGATGGCATCGGTCCAGCGCCGCAGGTGCTTGTACTCCTCCACGGCGAGGAACTTGGCCGCCTCGTAGAGCGCGCCCTGCATCAGGCCGCCGTACCAGGGCCACACGGCGATGTCGGCGAGGGTGTAGTCGGGGCCGGCGAGGTATGCCGTTTCGGCGAGGCGGCGGTCGAGCACGTCGAGCTGGCGCTTCACCTCCATCGCGAAGCGGTCGATGGCGTATTCGATCTTAAGTGGCGCGTAGGCGTAGAAGTGTCCGAAGCCGCCGCCGAGGTAGGGGGCGCTGCCCATCTGCCAGAACAGCCAGGACAGGCATTCGGCCCGCCCGGCCGGGTCGCCTGGCAGGAACGCGCCGAACCTTTCCGCAAGATGCAGCAGGATGGCCCCGGACTCGAACACCCGGATCGGCACCGGCCCGCTCCGGTCGACCAGCGCCGGGATCTTGGAGTTCGGGTTGGCTGCCACGAAGCCGCTGCCGAACTGGTCGCCCTCGTTGATGCGGATCAGCCAAGCATCGTATTCGGCGCCGGCGTGACCCAGCGCCAGCAGCTCTTCCAGCATCACCGTCACCTTGACGCCGTTGGGGGTTGCCAGCGAGTACAGCTGCAGGGGACGGCACCCGACCGGCAGATCCTTCTCGTGGGTGGCGCCGGCGACCGGCCGGTTGATGTTGGCGAAGCGGCCCCCGCTGCCCTGGCGCCACGTCCAAACCTCGGGCGGGGTGTAGGGAGGTTGGTCGGTCATGGCAAATCTCCGGTTCACGGCGATGAACGTGCGCCGGCCGGGATGGTGCCGCGACCGGACGCACTCCCTTGGCGAGGTTTTCGCGAAGGCGGAGCCGGACGCCCGGCGGACGAAGAGCGCGCTCGGGCGACTCGGCCGAGTCGACGGGCGGGGCTTGCCTCGAATCTGAATGCCAGCGAGGTTGAGGGATTACGGCAACGAAACCCAACACCGCCCGATAACGACAAGCCTGCGCTCCGGCCGGCGCCCGGCGGCCACCGGGAGCGACTTCGCCGCCGCCGACGACGAGATCTACCCTTCAGGGTGCTGATCGCCGTCGAGGTGCTGGAGGGCGTCGCCGAGTTGCGCGAGGGCCGGGTGTTCTGATTCAGCCTGCCGCTCGATCGCCCGGCGCGGCCGGTGTGCCGGTGACGCCGGTCGCCACGATGTCGGGCTCGATCCCGATGCGCCTCCCCAACCCCGTGCTACGCATCGGGAAGAGTTTGCACTCCGGCGACGGCTTGCTAGAAGCCGATGTCGGTCCTCCCACGAGCCTCCCCATGCGCACCGCGACGATCGCGCGCGAAACCAACGAGACCAGCCTCACCGTCACCCTCGCCCTCGACGGGACGGGCGCGAGCCGGATCGCCACCGGCGTCGGTTTCTTCGACCACATGCTGGACCAGCTGGCCCGCCATTCGCTCATCGACATGGATGTGACGGCGCGCGGCGACCTCCACATCGACGACCACCACACGGTGGAGGACACCGGCATCGCCTTGGGGCAGGCGCTGCGGCAGGCGCTGGGCGACCGCGCCGGCATCCACCGCTACGCCGATGCACTGCTGCCGATGGATGAATGCCTGACGCGCGCGGCGGTGGACGTGTCCGGCCGTCCCTTCCTGGTGTTCCGCACCGTCTTTTCCCAGCCCAAGATCGGCACCTTCGACACGGAGCTGCTGCGCGAGTTCTTCCAGGCCTTCGCGGTCAATGCCGGCCTCACCCTGCACATCGAGACGCTGTACGGCGCCAACGCGCACCACATCGCCGAATCCTGCTTCAAGGCGGTGGCGCGGGCGCTGGGCGCGGCGATCGCCGTGGACCCGCGCCGCCGCGGCTCCATTCCCTCCACCAAGGGCACGCTCTGACAGTGGCGATCTTCGTTGTGCAGGCCGGGAATGGCGAGGGCGCCTTGGAGCGCGCCCGCTTCGTTCGCGAAGGCTTCTCCTGGCCGGCCTTCGCCTTCGCGCCGCTTTGGCTGCTGTTTGGCAGGCTGTGGCTGGCCCTGCTCCTTTACCTCGCGGCGGAGGTCGCCTTCCTTGTCGTTGTTTTCCCCCACGTCTCGATCGCGGCGGCGCTCGCGGTAGATCTGGCGGCGCGGGTCTGGCTCGGCACTGAAGCCAGCCGCCTGCGCCTCGCCAAGGGCGAACGCCGGGCCGCGCTGGTGGCGATTGTCGAGGCCCGCGACCGGGACGAGGCGGAGACGGCGTTCTTCCGCGGCCATGCCGGCCTGCCGCCGGCCGCTGGCGACGTACCGCCGTGAACGTCGCGATCGTCGACTACGGGTCGGGCAACCTTCATTCCGCGGTGAAGGCTTTCGAGCGCGCCGCGCGCGAGGGCGAAACCGATGCGACCCTGTCGCTGACCTGCGACCCGGACGCGGTGGCGAGGGCCGACCGCGTCGTGCTGCCGGGCGTGGGCGCCTTCGCCGACTGCCGCCGCGGCCTCGACCGCGTGCCCGGCCTCGCTGACGCGCTGGCCGAGGCCGTGCGCGGGCGCGGACGGCCCTTTCTCGGCATCTGCGTCGGCATGCAGCTGCTTGCCACCACCGGGCTGGAGCACGGCGCCACGCCGGGCCTCGACTGGATCGGCGGCACCGTCGGTCCGGTCGCCCCCGACGCCCCCTCGCTCAAGATCCCGCACATGGGCTGGAACACGCTGGACGCGCACGGCCCGCATCCCCTGCTCGACGGCATCCCCACCGGCCGGGAAGGCTGGCATGCCTACTTCGTCCATTCCTACGGCTTCCAGACAGCCGATTCCGGCGACGTAGTGGCGACCACCGATCACGGCGGCCCGATCACCGCCATCGTGGGGCGCGGCAACGTCGCCGGCACGCAGTTCCACCCCGAGAAGAGCCAAGCGCTGGGGTTGGCGCTGATCGCCAACTTCCTGCGCTGGGCGCCTTAAGCATCGGACCGTAACGTGCGCAGCGGTTTTTGGATCAAATCCGACGGGAAGCAGCAGGTCGGGGTATCGGACCGACCCCCGGTCCGGCGCCGGGAGGCGGAACACCCCCGTCCCGGCCCACTCGTCCGCATCGGTGCACGCGCTTGATCCTTTACCCGGCCATCGATCTCAAGAACGGCCAGTGCGTGCGCCTCAGGCTCGGCGACATGGCGCAGGCGACCGTGTTCAACGACGACCCAGCCGCCCAGGCGAGCGCCTTCGCCGCGCAAGGTTTCACCCATCTCCACGTCGTGGACCTCGACGGCGCCTTTGCCGGCCGGCCGATGAACGCGCGCGCCGTCGATGCCATCCTCGCGGCGGTGGACCTGCCGGTGCAGCTCGGCGGCGGCATCCGCGACCGGGCCACGCTGGAGGGCTGGCTCGACAAGGGCGTGGCCCGCGTCATCATC